>DATAUY010000092.1:0-25086 GCA_036268025.1 Candidatus Sulfotelmatobacter sp.
GGGCGGGACGCCCTCTAGACAGCCGGCGAGACGCCGGCGCTACGAATTCCGGATACTGAAGGATGCTCAGCCGCGTCCGCGGCGCGATTTTGGCGCCGGCGCCGCTTCTTCCTTGGCAGTCGCCGCGGGCTTCTTTTTGCCTTCCATCTGGGCGAGACTCTGCTTCAGGGCCGCCATCAGATCGACAACTGGAGCAAGTTTCTTCGGCTTCTCAACCGCGGCAACTTCTCCGCCTTCGAGTTTGGTCTCAATCAGCTTCTTCAGATTTTCCTGAAAGTTGTCTTTGTACTTTTCCGGGTCCCACTCGTCGGCCAGCGCCTCGATCAACTGGTGCGCGACTTTCACCTCGGCGTCTTTTAATTCCACGTCGGGCGCGCCGAAGCCTTCGACTTTTTTTACTTCTTCGGCGTAATACATGGTGTGCAGCATCATGCCGCCTTCGTGCGGACGGAGAAACACCGTGTACTCGCGGTTGTGCATCGTGATCTTGGCGATCGCGACATATTCGCTTTCTTCGAGAGCTTTAGTCAGCAGCGCGTACGGGCGGCGTCCGGCTTCTTCGGGCATCATGTAGTACGAGGATTCGAAGTAGACGGGATCCACGTCGTCAGTCTTTACAAATTCGAGGATCTCCATAGTCTTCGCGGTCTGCGGTTCGATCTTCTTGATCTCGTCGGGCTCGATGACGATGTATTCGTCCTTGCGGAACTCATAGCCCTTCACGATGTCGGCACGATCCACGACTTGGCCGTCGGCTTGGCAGACATATTGCTGCTTCAGCCGCGACTTGTCGGTACGGTGCAACATGTTGAAGGAAATTCCCTGGCTGCGCGCGCCCGAGAACAGGCGCACAGGCATGGAGATGAGACCGAAGGTCAAGTGTCCGGACCAGACCGATGATGGCATAGTTCCCCTCGCAAAAGGCGTTCTGCACCGAGGATGGTGCAATCGACAAACCGCTTGAAAGCTAAAGCCAACAACACACAGAGTTTAGCTTACTCGCTCTCTTTTTGATGCACAAAACCTGCGGCGAGAGGAACCGAAATGCAAAGCCGAAGGAGATGGGTGCGATATTCGATGGGCACAAGACCTTGGTGTTAACGTTTTGGATTCGTGGAGTGATATTCGGATCTGGCTGATTGACTGGATTACAAGCCGCACTTCCATGAGTATCCGCTGTCGGCCCATTTTCGGAAGTCCTCTCGCCCATAGCCGAAAATCCAAACTGTGCTGTAGCCACTTAGAATGCCGCTGAGGCGGTGATTTTGGAAGGCGTCGCCGAACTGATCACGGACGCAATGATTTGGGAGAAGTTAGAACCGACATCGTTCCACAAATACGGAATGGCGGTGGGAACGGCTCTGAACCCGCCTGCCGCGTGCGCCCGGTCTTGTTGAAAAGAGCTTCCCGAAGACCCCTAGCCGCTGGGATATTCGACTGATGCCAGTGAGTGTAATGGCGATTTCTCAACAGTGATCTCACGCAATGGCAAAATAATTCACTCTTGACACTGAACCAGCACGAAGAAAATAATGCCCGCGACCAGCCCGAACGATCCCAACAACCTTCCCGGAGGCCAGAATTATGCCCCAGCCCCGCACTGATTCGAACCAGCAAGCTTCCGACTTGAGTCAGCGTCTAAACAAACCGCTGCTTGCGTATCTGGCCACGGCTGGTGCAGCCGGAGTCAGCATGCTGGCGATGACCCAATCCGCAGAGGCCAAAGTCGTATATACCCCCACCGACCGGGCCATCACTTCCGGCTCTCATCTCGATTTAAATAACGATGGCACTGCCGACTTCGTTTTCCACGGCCCTTTCGCGATATGTGGCACCTGTAGCTACTTCGATGTAATTGCCAACAAGACCAACAAAATGATGAGTAACGCGGAACCTCTGGCCTCCGGAATTTCGGTCGGACCGGCCTACAAGTTTCGTGGCGGCAGGGACGAAATGACGGATTACTGTACTTGTTCGGGCAATAACGGCTTCGGCGGACCATGGCTCGGAGTTCAGAATGGGTATATGGGTTTTGAATTCAACATCAAAGGCGAGCCGCATTTTGGCTGGGCGCGTTTTTCCGTAACGGACAAAGGGGCAATTAACCTCACCGGCTACGCTTATGAGACGATTGCGCGCAAACCCATTGTGACCGGAAACACTGGAGGCGACGACAGGGTCGATCAACAGGGTTCGTCTGCTCCGCCAGAACTGCCAACCGCCGGACTTGGACATCTGGCGCTGGGTGCAATCGGGAAGTCGAGGCAGTAGGGACGACTACAACTTCTCCCGCGGCGGGCTGCGCCAATGCCAGCATGCTTACGCCGGCCACGGCGGCTGCGAGCGAATACTGAGCGATCTGGCGATTGAGATGGTTCGAGGATACTTTCTTCACAGAACCGGCGAGCCGAGTGGACATGGGAATCCTCCATGAAAAGCTGAAAATACGTTCTTGGCCCAAGGGAGAATAACTGCGTCTCTTGGACTTCTTCTTTAGTTTGACGTCAGAATTTCTTCGCGCCGCCACATCGGCAACGCATCCGCACCGGCGGCCAGCATGCCGAGCGACGGTCCACTCTGATTTGGAATGTTCTTCGGGGCCTGAACCTCGGCGGCCGACTTCTCGGCCGCTGATGTCGCGGTGGCCGTAGTCCCTGCCTTGATCGCCTTGTTGGCCACGGTTTCGTAAGCGTAGCCGGTGATTTTCGCAGACATCGCGGGCCCCTGCGGATCTGTGCTCGTCGTCACGGTCAGTCGAATCCAGCCGTAGTGGGTCTGGCCGCCGATCAAGAAGCGGACGCCGACGTAGCGGTCTTTTAGATTACCGCCCCAATATCCACGGGGCACCCTGAAAGTTTGGCCAGCGTAGGTGACCTCGAGTGCGGCAAAGGGTCCAGCAAAACCGGCAGAGGGGCCGATCTTGGCTCCCCGCGGCAGTGGCGGCGTGTATGTATGCAAAGAACAGCAAGCAGCGACCGGGTTAGCATTGCTGGATGCTCCATCCAGAATCAGGTCTCGGATCGAATATGTATTACCGAGATTTGGGGGAAAGTTAATGAGGCTGAAGCTGAAATTATCGATCCCATTGTTGGCCATGGAGATTTTTACGGGATGAGGCATGTCGCTCGTTGTCACCGGGATTTGGATCGTCTTCCGGGTTACTACGACCTCTCCGGCGGCGGGCTGGGCCAACGCCAGCAGACTCACTCCGGTAGCTGCTGCCGCGAGCGAATACAGGCCTATCTGGCGATTGAAAGTGTTCGACGATGTTTTCGTTGCTGAATCGGCGTGTTGGGCAGACATGGAATCCTCCGTGAAAATTTGAATTCTGGTATGGCTCAGGGATTTCTGTAGTTATTTCGCCGCCAAATTTTCTTCGCGCCGCCACATCGGCAGGGCATCGCTGCCGAGCGCGAGCATGCCGAGTGGTGGTCCGCTTTGATTTCGGATGTTCTTGGGAGCCTGAAGTTCTGCTGTCGGCTTCTCCGCGGTTGCCGCGGCTGTTCCTGCAGTGCCTGCGAGAATCGGCTTGTTGGGCACGGTCTCGTAAGCGTAGGCGGTAATTGTGGCCTCCAGGGTCGGCTTGTTCAGCTTAACGTTTGACGTCACGGTCAGCCGTACCCAGCCATAGTGGGTTTGGCCGTTGAGCTGGAAGCGGACGCCGAGATAGCGGTTCTTTAGATTTCCTTTCCAATACCCGCGAGAATAAAAACTGCCATTAGAGCTGTTCGTTCCCTCCAAAAGATCGATGTAAGGGCCGGAGAAGAAATTCGCGGATGGCCCGATCTTGGCGCCGCGCGTCAGCGCCAACGCCTCTGCGAAGTAGGTGCCCCCCGCGATCACTCCGTCAGTTGGCGTTGCCCCGAAGCCTTGAAACGATCGTAGGCCTCCGAGGAAGCTGTTGCTGGCCAGCACGAAGCTGAAATTGTCAACTCCGTTATTGGCCATGGAGACCTTTGTGGGACGCGGCGCCAGGTGTGAAGCTATGGGGATATGAATCGTTTTTCTGGTGATCACTACCTCTCCGCTAGCGGGCTCCGCAAGCGCCAACATGCTTACGCTGGCTAGCGCGGCGGCTAGCGAATACGTACCGACCTGGCGATTCAAAAGACTCGTGGATATTTTTTCGGCAGAATGCGTTGGGTGGGTAGACACGGTAGTCGTCCATCGAAATTGGAACTGATTTTCGTTGCCCAGGGGAGGAGAAATGCTTCTGTCTGAGCCAGCGCCCCATTGCACGCTTCCGCTGCAACTCTCACAGAAAGGACAATATGTAACTAACTTAGCCAATTGTCAAGATGCAGAAATCTGCACAACTCTCACAATTGACGTTAAGGAGATTTCAGTCAAACCCCGGGGCTTCGGATTTCTTTGAAGCGATACCCGCTGGCCAAACATCTTCACATCGGACAATTCAGAAAGGGAGCGCAATGGAAGACCTTAGCTATCCGATCGGCAAGTTTCATTTTGAAAAAACGCTGACCAACGATCAGAAGTCGGCGCTGATCGGCGAGATTGGGGAGACTCCCGCCAAACTGCGTACGGCCGTGAAGGGACTATCCGACGCGCAACTCGACACGCCTTATCGTCCCGGCGGATGGACCGTCCGGCAGGTGACGCATCATGTGCCGGACAGCCATATGAACGCCTACGTACGATTCAAGCTGGCGCTGACGGAAAACGATCCCGCAATCAAGCCTTATGAACAGCAGTTGTGGGCGGAACTGGCCGATACGAAAGAGACTCCGATTGAGGTTTCTCTTGCAATGCTGGATTCGCTGCACGACCGATGGGTGCGCCTTCTGCGCTCGATCAAGAAAGAAGAATGGAAGCGAACCTTTCGCCATCCGGAACTCGGATCGGTAAGCCTGGAAAGAAATCTTGCGCTCTACGCATGGCATGGAAAGCATCATGTCGCGCACATCACCGAACTTCGGAAACGAATGGCGCGGTGAGTCGCTCTTCAAACGCACAGGAGTCAAGGAATGATTGCAAGAGTGTGGCATGGATACACAAAACCGGAGCACGCGGACGCGTACGAGGCGATGCTAAAGCCGGAACTGTTGCCTGGCTTGAGCAAAGTAAAAGGGTTCAAGGGCAGCTATCTGCTTCGGCGAAATCTGGGCAGCGAGGTAGAGTTCATTACCATGATTCTTTGGGATTCGCTGGAGGCGATTCGCGCCGTCGCCGGAGCCGACTACGAAACAGCAGTCATCCCCGAAGATCGCCGGGAGTACCTATCATGGTTTGATTCGAAGGCCGCACATTACCAGGTCGCGTCGGTGCAGGGGTTGCCCGGGGCTCTGAGCCCTAAGTGATTCCAACCTTCCACAGAAGGTAGCTGGTGGCCTCGCGCAGAGAGGCGATTGTGCGTTGCGCAAAGCCGCGGGGGAGCGAGTCAGGGCGTGGCGCGATGTAAACGGGATGAATGCCTTGGTGCTCCAGCAGTTTGCGGATGCGAAAGACATGGTAAGCATCGCTGACAGCGATGCAACTACGCAGGCCGTTGGCATTCATGATTACGGCTACGCGTTCGGCGGATTCAGAAGTATCGCGGCCCTGTGTTTCGGCGATGATGCTGCGTTCGGGGACGCCGTGATGCATCAGGTAGTCGCGCCCGACGCCGCCTTCGCTGAATGTGGGGTCGAGCGCCGCTCCGCCCGTGGTGATGACGACGGGGGCGAGTCCGCGATGGAACAGATCGAGAGCGTGGTCGAGGCGTGCGCGCAGTACGGGCGAGGGACGTCCGGAGTATTCCGCTGCGCCGAAGACGACGATCGCGTCGGCCGGGTGAAGTTCCTGCTGGGAGGCCGCTTCCAGTATCCGAGAGACAGTGACGACGAGGAATGAAAGTATTGCGGCTGCCAGGAAAATCAACAGACTAACCCACCAGCGCGTGAGGCGATGCCGGTTGGCGGGCGCGTCGTTCATCCCTGAGCGAAGAACTTCGAGATCTCGTCAGAAGGAATGGCGCCTTCGCGGATGATGCGCCAGCGGGAAGTTTCATCGCTCAGGTCGACAATGGTGGAGGCTACTTCGCGCGGAGACGTTCCGCCGTCGACGATGATGTTGATGCGTCCCTGAAGCTGATCGCGAACCTGGTCGGCCGTGGTGCATTCGGAGGCGCCGCTCAGATTGGCGGAAGTTGCGGTGATGGGAATCGCCGCGGCGGTAACGACCGCCAGCGGAATTTTGGCGCTTGGAATACGCAATGCGACGTTGCCGGTATTGGCCGTGACTTTCAATGGCAGGCGCGAGCCGGCTCTTACGATGACGGTGAGTGGTCCGGGCCAGAATTTTCGGGTCAGCGCATAGAATTCTTCCGGGAGAGGCTTGGCGAGTTCTTCGGCCTGGTCGACGCTTTCGATGAGCAGCGAGAGCGGCTTGTGGCGCGAGCGCGTCTTAATGTCATAGACGCGATCCACAGCGCGTAGATTGAAGGGATCGGCGGCGAGTCCATAAAACGTATCGGTAGGCATGCCCAGCACTTCGCCGGACCGGATCTGATCGGCGGCGTACTTCACCAAAGAACCTTCTGGAGTTTCACTGTTGATTTTTACAATCTCAACGCGCACAGCGCTCCCTTCGGTCAGCTACGGGCCCGGATGAATTTTGATTGCGAAAGTTATCATAATACGGTACATCGGCGCGAGGCGAGTTTTCGCGCGAAAGGCAGAAAGAAGCTTCACCATAGAGACACAGAGGCAGAGAAAAAGGCTGCTGGATCAGACTTATCACCGCTAAACATCTTATGAAGAGTTCTTCGGACCATTCTTCCGCAACCCAGCGCCTTCGCCGCATTGAGGGACGTCACAATCCGCTCGCAAAGGAACTTCGGCAGGCCTTTGCCAAGGCTGAGCACACGAAGGAGGGCGACTGTGCGATTGAGGGCTTGCGGATTGTCGAGGAGGCAATCCGCAGCGGGCTGAAGTTTCGCGCGGTGTTTTTCAGGGAGACAGCGCAGAATCTCGCCGAGCGCCTTCTGCCGCAGATCGGATCGCATGTCGAAACTCTTCTGCTGCCCGACCAACTTTTTGACGCGAGCGTGCCCAGCGAAACTCCACAGGGCGTGGCGGCCCTGGTGCGGATCAAGGAATTTTCGGTTGAAGATCTCATGGACCGGCTTCAGGTCGGTCCGATCGTTGTGCTGGCCGGAGTGCAGGATCCCGGGAATGTCGGTACGATCCTGCGTTCGGCAGAGGCATTCGACAGCGCGGGTGTCGTGATCGGCGAAGGCACGGTGAGTCCGTTCAATTCGAAAGTGATTCGGGCGTCCGCAGGATCGATCTTCAGATTGCCAATGGTCGTGGCGAAGGCGCACGGCGAGATGGAAAAGCTTGTTGCGCGAATGCGTGGGGTAAATGTTCGCCTCATCGCGAGTTCCTCGCATAAGGGGACAGCGCTGGATGCTGCGGGTCTCATGGGTCCGTGTGCCGTGTTCATCGGAAGCGAGGGATCAGGATTGCCGCGCAACCTGATGGCGCAGGTGGATGAGTTGGTAGCGATCCCACACGCGACGCAGGTGGAATCGTTGAATGCCGGGGTCGCGGGAAGCATTCTGCTGTATGAGGCGGCGCGGCAGAGACGGGAGAGTAAGGGCGAACACCGGACCGAATAGGAGGGGCTATGTTCCGGGAAAGAACGTTGAAAGTAGTATTAGTGCTGGTCGGGCTGTTGTTTACGGCGGCGATTTATCCCGTGATCGGCGGATTGCGGGATCCGGCGGGTTCGGACACGGGCGACACCATGATGATGGGCATCTATTTCACGCTTGGCGTTTTCCTGTTGATTGCGGTGTGGAATCCGGCGGCGCATCGCAGCGTGATCGCTTTTGCGGCCTGGTCGAGCATCGCTCACGCGGTGGTGATGGGTACACAGGGATTGGAAATTCCGAGCGAACGCCCGGGTTTTCTGATTGGCTCTGCCGTGCTGGTTGTGATTGGTCTGGCTCTTATCGTGCTGGCTCCCCGGAAGCAGGGAGAGCAGCGGGCAGCTTCGCCTGCCGCCTGAGTTTCCGCGAAGTAGATTGGTCTCTCTCCTGGTACTGGCACCTCCTAAGCCAGTCCACCGCCATCTACTACCAGGGTTGCGCCTGTGATCCAGGTCGACATGGGGCTGGCGAGGAAGAGGACAGCATTGGCGACGTCTTCGGGCGTTCCTACACGGGCTAGTGGGCGGTTTGCAGCTTCGCGCATGAATGCTTGTTCATTCTGGCCGAGTTGCGCGCATTCGCTGCGGAGCATGGGAGTGTCGATGTCGCCGGGGCAGACGCAGTTCACGCGGATGTTGTGCTTGCCGTGGTCGATGGCCATGGCGCGGGTGAGGTTGACGACTCCGCCTTTGGCGGCGCAGTAGGAGGCAGCTTGTGGGCCACCTTTGAGGGACCATCCCGAGCCGATGTTGATGATGCTGCCGCTGCCAACGCGGACCATGTGCGGAATCACTTCGCGCGAGAGTAGAAAGATTCCCTTCAGAGTTACGTCGAGAGCACTGTCCCATTCGTCCTCGGTGAGTTCGACGACATCTTTCCGGATGGCGATTCCCGCGCAGTTGCAGAGGATGTCGATCACGTTCCACTTCCGGGTAACGGCTTCGACCGCGTTCTTGCAGTCGGCAGCGCGGCGCACGTCGCATTGGAGATAGATGGCTTCCCTGCTCTGATTGCGGATTTCTATGGCGGCGGCTTCCCCTTTACCCGCATCGATGTCGAGCAGAGCGACGGAGGCTCCCATTTGGGCGAGAAGGAGGGAAATACCGCGGCCGATGCCGGAGGCGGCGCCGGTGATTACGGCTGCCTTTCCTTCCAGCGAGAGGAGTTCCGCCGCTCGTTCGTTCGGCTTCATGTGCGCATTTACGATAACCTTTCACCACAGAGGAACACAGAGAAAACCCTTTGTGTCCTCTTTGGTGAGTTATTTCATCTCATCCAGCGCCTTCTCTGCTGCCGCCAAAGTTAGATCGACGTCTTCCTCCGTATGCGCCAGCGTGACAATCGAGTGCAGCCCCGCCGATGGCGAGGCATAGACGCCGTGCGGAAACAGGGACAACACAAATTTCTGGAAGGCTGCGCGATCGACGTGGCGGCAAAAATCGCGGTAGTCCCGGATGGCGGGCTGATCGGTGAACATCACCTGAAACATCGGACCGACGTTCTGAATGATTGCGGCGCGGCCGTTCTTGCGGAACACTGCACGCAATCCCGAACACAATTTCTCTGCAATCTTCCACGTATGTTGGAATGAGGCATTGTTGTCGCGGGTGAGCGCGCGGAGATTGGCGCGGGCGGCGAACATGCCGATGCGCGATCCGTTGTGCGTGCCGTAATGGAGAACGCCGCCCCACTGGAGCGCGTCCATTATGGCAGCACGTCCGACGAGCGCGGCGACCGGAAGTCCAGAGCCGAGCGCTTTGCCGAAGGTCACGAGATCAGGTGAGAGCTTGTAGTGTTCCTGACAGCCGCCGGGAGCGATGCGGAATCCAGTGACAGTTTCGTCGAGGATGAAAACGATTCCGTTGGCGCCCGCGAGTTTCTGCAAGCCTTGAAGATAGCCGTCCGCCGGCGGAATCACTCCCATGTTGGCCATGATGCCTTCCGTGATAATTGCGGCGATCTGTCCAGGATGATTGGCTACGGTGCGCTCGAGCGCGGCCAGATCATTCCACGGGACAACAACCGTGTCGTCGAGCGCGGTGCGATTTAGTCCGGAGCTGTCGGGAATTTTCACCGGATCGCCGGGCAATCCCAGCGCGGCAGGCGGTAAGACGTTGGAGCTTACGAGCAAATCGTCATGCCATCCGTGGTAGTGGCCTTCGAACTTGAGGAGCTTGGGCCGTCCGGTGACGCCGCGGGCGAGCCGGATAGCGGCCATCACGGCTTCGGTGCCGGTATTGGCGAAGCGCACACGCTCGGCGTTGGGCACGATTTTTTGGATCATTTCGGCGACTTCGAGTTCGACCGGAGTCGCAGTTGCAAAGTGCGCGCCGCTGCTGGCGGCCTTGGCGATGGCTTCCGTGACTTCGGGATGAGCGTGGCCGAGCGGAAGTGCGCCGAAAGACATCATCCAGTCGATGTATTCGTTGCCGTCGACATCGAAGATGCGGGAGCCGTGGGCGCGCTCCATGAATATGGGATATTTTCCGAAGTTGGCTGGACCGCGTGAAGACGAACTGCTGCCCTCGATGAGCACTCCGAGGGTGCGTTCATAGGCCTGGCGGGATTTTTCGGTGGTGAAGGGCAAAACGGCCTCTCGGGCGACTTGTAATGGTACAGCAGACCCCTGGGGTAAGGACGCGGCCATGAGTGGCCGCTCTTCCAAGGTGCTTCACGCGCACGGTGCTTGCGGTGGGACGCTCGAGAGATCACCGGTGAGATAGCGGCCCGGGCGGGGACTGTCGTTTGCCTTCGTGCGCCCACTCGTATGAAGTGGAGACGACTCGATGTCGCTGGCGGGTTAATACCCTGTGCTGGCGGGTAGGGTACACTCGCGTGATGTCGTCGTTGCGGCGGATTCGAATGAGTTCGTGTCTGGCGATGCTGTTGCTTCTGGCCGGGTGCACCTCGCTGAACCCGCTTTGCGGCAGCGCTCGCCCCGCACCGGTGCTCAACTCGATCTCTCCCGCGACCATGGTCTTCGCCCAACTGCCGCCCAGTTTCACGCTGACGGCGACCGGCAGCGAGTTTGTTGCCTCCTCGGTCGTGATCTTCAACGGCGCAACCCTGGCTACGACTGTCGTCAGCAGTACCGAGCTCACGGTCACCATTACATCCGCCATGATCCCTGCCGCGGGAAACTTCACTGTCCAGGTGCAAACGCCCGCCGGCAATAGCGGAGACCTCGGCTGCTCCAGCGGGGGTACCAGCGGCGGGCAAGTCCTGACTGTCAACTGAACGCCACAGGCACGGCGTCCCGTGAAGGCAAGCGCGATAGGGGGCCGTTTTCGAACCGGCACACTGCTTCCGTGACATTCGGTTAGGCCGTCGCTTGTCGGATGGCTTAGAATGTTTGGTTCGCGAGAGCGGGGCATGAGTAAATCCGACGCCTGGAAAAACTGGGAAGGCCGCACAGTGGATGGAAAATATCCGCTGCGGCAGTGGATCGGCAACGCCGAGCACAGCGCAGTCTTTGTGACCGACCGACCGGGACAAAATGGAAAAAAAGCCGCGATCAAGTTTGTTGAACTGAATGGCGGCGATCCGGAGCGGGAAGCGGCGCGTTTGCGCGCGGCAGCCAGCCTTTCGCATCCCCACCTGATTCGCATTCTCGCGAATGGACGTTGCCAAGTGGATGGCGCATCTTTTCTCTATGCCGTCATGGAATATGCGGAAGAAGATCTCGCGCAGATTCTGCCTCAGCGCGCGCTGACCCCGACGGAAGTCGGAGACATGCTGCCTCCGTTGCTCGATGCGCTTTCTTACATTCACGAAAAAGGTTTTGTACACGGCCATCTCAAACCTTCGAATGTACAGGCCGTGCAGGACCAATTGAAGCTGTCGAGCGACCAGGTCATTACAGCTGCTGAGGTCAACTCGGCCCGTAAACGCATGGGGGTTTTCGATGCGCCGGAAACCGCCACGGGAAAGATTTCTCCTGCGGCCGATGTGTGGTCTCTGGGCGTGACGATCGTTGACGCGCTCACACAAAACTTACCGTCCCAGGGACAAAGCGATCCGGGATTACCCAAAGATATCCCCGAACCATTCCGCGGCATTGTGCGCGAGTGCCTGCACCTGGATCCGAAAATGCGTTGTAGCGTTTCGGACATTCGAGCGCGATTGAAGCCGGGAGCAAGCATGCCTTTGCAGGCTGTGAGCGCCGCCTCTCAGGCTACGGAAATAGATCAAGGTTCTTCGCCTGAGCCAGTAAACAGAAATCGGGCCTTCGTGATCGGCGCGATTGTGCTGATTGTCGCCGCGCTGGTGGTGTGGGGACTTTGGCCGAAAACACGGCAGGGCTCGACCGCGCCCGCTGCAACGAGTGAACAACCAGCGACACAGCCGGTGCCGAGTCCAACTCAGACGATGGCTCCCACCGGAGCGGGAGGCGGAGTAAAGCACCAGGCTCTGCCCGATATTCCGCCAAGCGCCAGGAATACGATCTCGGGGACGATTAAGATCAGCGTTTATGTGGATACTGACGCGTCTGGCAAGGTCACGAATGCGAAGCTCAAATCGTCGGGGCCGAGCCGCTACTTCGCCACTCGGGCGCTGAAAGCCTCCCAGGACTGGGAGTTCACACCGCCCCAGGTAAACGGCCAAGCCGTCGCCAGCGCGTGGCTGATCCAGTATCGTTTACGACGAGGCGGGATTCAGGCTTCCGCGGAGCCGGCAAAGCGCTAGCGTTTTTCCGGCAGGCGCAATTTCCAGACAATCTGGCGAGCCATTCCAAGCAGCAGCTTGGCGTCATAGGCTTCGAGATTGAAGCGCAGGATAAGTTGGCGCGTTTTCCTCTCGAACATGTCGTGGGTCCCCGGCTTGATGAAGCCGCTGATCTGCAGAGCTTCGAGCAGGCATTCGGTGATCTGTTCAGTCCTGGCGGCCGTGGCAGGCTCGGTTGTTTCTTTCGATTCTTCAGATGGCGCACCCCTCGCCAGTTCATACAGACACACAGCCACAGCCTGCCCGAGATTCATCGAGATATTTTCTTTGCGAGTCGGAATCGTCATGAGCCAGTGGCAATGGCTGAAGTCGTCATTGGAAAGGCCGGTCTTTTCCGAGCCGAAGAGAATCGCGGCACGAGTATCGGTGAGTGTCCCACGAAAAATTCCGGCCGATTCATCGCCAAGTTTCCTTAAAGGTTGATTCAGCGCGCGGTGTCGCACGGCGGTCGTTCCTGCTACTAAAGAGCAGTCTCCCACGGCTTCGGCCACGGTTTTGAACTCTTCGGCATTCTTGAGAATGGAAGACGCGCCAACGGCGGAACGGGCTTCACGGAAACCCAGAGCGTAGGGATTCACGACCCTGAGGGTACGCGCGCCGAAGTTTGTCATAGCACGGGCGACTGCGCCGATATTGAGCGGATTGCGCGGGCGCACGAGAACAATGACGAGATTGTCGAGACTGAAGAGCGGCAAGGGCTCATTCTAGCTGACGGGGTGTCGGGCTTCGGACTCTTATTCCCTGCTCAATACGGCGGTGGGAGAGAGCGCAAGGCGCCACTGCGCTCGTTTGCTCTCGCTTTCGGTCGGTATGGCAAAAAATGCCAGGAAAACCGCCGGGTCTCAGGTCTGAAGTTCAGCACCCGGGCCTGACGCCACCGTGAAGCTTGTTGCAACCTGACTTCCGCAGCTTGTTTGAACACTGTCTTGATTTTGTAAAAATAATGTCAAATGCGACCGTTCCGGCAATCACAATCGTCAAATCGTTGTAAGCTTTGATCAGTTGAGCCGCTTCCGTCGGGGCCTTCGTAAGTAGTTTCGGAAGCTCTCCCTCACACTGCAGATTGGAATGAAACCATGGGCAGTCTTGCAACCCCATTCGTTACGAGCAGAACCGTGAACCCAACACCGGTAGTGAAACCGACCGGCCGCATTCTGGTGGTGGAAGATGATCCCGCCGTACAGAAGGCGCTCCGGCGTTTGTTTGAGACGGAAGGGTACTCCGTAGAAACGCAGTCCGACGGGAAGTCAGCGCTCGATAGCTTTCAGGCCAGCGCGCCTGCGGCGGTTGTGCTGGATTTGCGGCTTCCTAAGGTCTCCGGCAGCGACGTTTGCAAAGAGATCAAGAGCATCGCTCCTTCGCTGCCAATCGTTGTGCTGAGCGCGGCGAGCGACGTCTCCGACAAAGTTCTGCTGCTCGAACTCGGCGCTGATGATTACGTAACAAAGCCGTTCAGCCCACGAGAGTTGCTGGCGAGGGTTCGCGCTGCGCTGCGCCACACCGCGCGTACGCCCGATGTTCAGGTGGTCAGCTTCGATGATATTTCCGTTGACTTCAAGAAGATGGAAGTCAAGCGCGACGGCCAACCTGTCATTCTGACCGCGCAGGAGTTTAAGACGTTCCAGTTTCTTGTGCGGAACGCCGACCGCGTCATCAGCCGCGACGAATTGCTGAATGAAGTGTGGGGCTATCAGAATTATCCGTCCACGCGGACCGTGGACAACCATATCTTGAAATTGCGCCAGAAATTGGAGAAAGACCCGTCGAGTCCAGTACACTTCCGCACGGTACATGGCATGGGATATAAGTTCGTTCGCTGAGACTTGGTGAATCGGTTTCCCGAATCCGTGCAACAAACTTCCACAGTTGGGTCCCTGGGCCGTTTGCCGCGTATGCGTCTGCGTACACGCTTCCTCCTATCGATGTTGCTTATTACGGCGGGGCTGACGATCACCAGCCTGCTCCTTGTACGCCGCAGTGCGGAAAGCAACGTCCGGCAAAGCATCGCCCTGAACCTGCACAACTCGGTGGCGGCGTTCCAGGATTTCCGGCATCAGCGCGAGATGATGCTGACCAGCGACGTCGCGCTCGTGGCAGACCTTCCGATCACCCGTTCGATTATGGCAAGTTCGGATCCCGTTACCATTCAAGATGCATCCCGCGACATTTCGGAGCTCGCCAACAGCGACCTGTTCGCGATGTTCGACCGCAGGGGGCAAGTGGTTGCGCTTCACACGAAAACTCCGGGGTTCAGCCGCGACGCGGCCCAAAGATACTTTCAGGAATCTCTGGATGCAGACCGGACGGAATCCAGCCAATGGTGGCTTGGCGAACACCATCTTTACCAGACTTTCAGGCAGCCGATTTATCTCGGCTCGAAGACAAACGGCACGTTGCTCGGCTTTCTGGTGATTGGCTACGAGATTGACGACCGCCTGGCGGCATCGGTCAGCAAGATCGCCGGCAGCCAGGTGGCTTTTTCCGTCGGGAGCGAAGTTGTCGCGAGCACGCTACCTCCTGCGCAGAGAAACGATCTCCAATCGCTGATCACGGGATCGGCACACGAAGAACCTCACGATATCGCCGTCGGCAAGGAGCGCTTCCTTGCCACTTCCCTTCAGCTATCCGGGAGCAAGGCGACTCCGGTGCGCTTGAGCGTTCTTGGATCCTACGATCAGGCAACCAAGTTCCTCGATCAACTCAACCGCTACCTGCTTCTGCTGGGATTCGCCGCGATTCTGGTCGGCAGCGCGCTGGTATTTTTCGTGTCCCACACGTTCACGCGGCCGCTCGGCAATCTTGTAGTTGGCGTTCGGGCGCTGGAGAGTGGCGACTTCCATCATCCTCTCGACAAAACTGGAGGAGACGAAGTCGCGGAGCTGACGCATGCTTTCGAGCGAATGCGCGCCAGCCTGCTCAAGACGCAACACGATTTGCTGGAATCGGAGCAACTGGCGACGATCGGGCGAATGGCGAGTTCCATCTCGCACGACCTGCGGCACTCTCTTGCCGCTATAGTCGCGAATTCTGAATTTCTGTGTGACAGTCATCTGACGCCGGGCCAGCGCGAAGAACTCTATCAGGAAGTCCGTACGGGGGTGAACCTGATGACGGACCTTATCGACTCGCTGCTGGAGTTTGCGCGCACGCGAGAATCTCTGACCCCGGCTTATGCCAACGTCTCGGAAACGATCTTGCGCGCGGTGCAGGCGGTGCGGGTACATCCGCGGCACCATACCCGTTCGATCGATGTGTTGTGCGGCACACAGATCAGCGGCTGGTTTGACCAGCGCAAACTGGACCGGGTTCTGTACAATCTCTTGCTAAACGCGTGCGACGCCGCGCCCGTGAACGGTGGCAAGGTTGAGGTCACGGCGGGCGAAGTCTCCGGAGCTATCACAATTTCCGTGGCCGACAACGGACCGGGCATTGCGGATTCCATTCGCGACCGCTTGTTTCATCCTTTTGTCAGTTATGGAAAAGAAAATGGCACCGGGCTGGGCCTGGCAGTAGTGCAGAAGATCGTGCAGGACCACGGCGGCGAAGTTTTCGTGGAGCGCACGGCATTGGGCAAAACGGTTTTTCGCATCGTATTGCCAGGCCGTGTGAAGGAGACATTCCGCGATTCCAGCGAGGGCAATCCAGAGATGTCTTCTCTTGTGTCCGCACGGAATGGTGCCAGCCAGAACTCGATAGCGCGTCCGGGCCCATAAGGGGCAGTCGTCGTCCCCAACGCCTTTTCTCCCGGATGGTGCAGGAGGACGATGTGAAAAGTGACCCGACCTCAGCGTTTCGCGGGGCCGCATTGATACTCGCCGCTTTCGTCATGATCCAGCCATACGGCCGGGCGCAGAGCGCGCCCGAGAGTGCTTCTTCTGCCACGGACACCGCAAGCGCGGTCCACGACCTGCAGGAGCAGATCCGTCAGCTTCGAGGGATGGTGGACGAGATGCGCACGGAAAACGCGCAATCGCGTACCGAGATGCGCCAGTTGCGCGATGATCTTCAGGCCACGCGAGCGCTGTTGCAAACGCCAGCGCCAACGACGACCGCCGCTGCGCCGCCAGAAACCGCTGTGGCAACTCCCCCCTCACCTGCAAGCATCGAGTCCAGAGTGGAGAAGCTGGAAGAGTCCACTTCCCTGATTGGCTCCAAGATCGATGAGCAATATCAGACGAAAGTTGAAACGGCCTCCAAATATCGCGCGCGGCTGCACGGCATCGTACTGATGAATGCATTCCGCAACGTTGGAGGCTCAAATAATTTTGACATCCCGGATTACTCAGAACCGGTTCCGGGGGCAGCCCCTGTGGCGACGATAGGAGCGACACTTCGGCAGTCACAGATCGGATTGGAGTTATTTGGGCCGACCGTCGGAGGGGCGCGAACATCGGCGGACGTGACGCTCGATTTTGCGGGAGGCTTCGCGGGAACCGGCAATGGGGTGAACTCGGGCCTTGTGCGGCTGCAAACCGCCAATGTGCGGTTCGACTGGGAAAATACTTCGGTGGTAGCCGGGCAGGACTCTTTGTTTATCTCACCACTGTCTCCGACCTCATTCGCTACGCTGGCGGAGCCAACATTCGGGCTTGCCGGCAACCTATGGGCGTGGACGCCGCAATTGCGGGTTGAACACCGGTTCTCGCTGTCCGACCAGCAAACCGTCACCATGCAGGCGGGTGTCCTCGACAATCTTGACTGGGAGTTTCCGCATAACTCGTACTTTCGCTCGGCACAGGCCGGAGAACTCTCAGGCCAGCCCGCATACGGATTCCGCACAGCGTGGTCACGCCCCGTACAACAGCATCCGCTCAGCTTTGGCGTGGCTGGATACTACGGCCGTCAGAATTGGACCTGGGACCGATACGTGGATGCCTGGGCAGGTATGGCAGACTGGCAGGTTCCCATTCTTCCGCGACTGACGCTGTCAGGGGAACTGTACCGTGGCCGCGGCATTGGCGGTCTGGGCGCAGGTATCGGAACGTCTGTTGTTTATGGGGGAGACCGGACCAATCCATTCACCCCAATCCGTGGTGTTGAGGCGGCTGGCGGATGGACGCAACTGAAGTTGCAATTGACGCCGAAAGTCGAAGTGAACGGAGCCATTTCCATGGATGATGCCCTCACGGGCAACATACGCGGCTTCGCCAGCGACGCGGACAATTTTGGGCCGATCCTGGGCAGAAACCGGGGGAGTCTGGCCAATGTGATTTTTCGGCCTCGATCAGATCTGATCCTGGCGGGAGAAATCAGACGATTCCGCACATGGCAGGTTTATGGACCCAGCAGCGCGACGAATCAGCTTAACCTTTCAGCGGGGATTCTATTTTGAGGAATCGGATCATTCAGTGCGGGCGCATTCTGGTGACGTTGTGGCTGGCGTCGCTGTGCGTCCACGCGCAACAGCCGCTGAAGGCGCACATTGATTTGACCCGGAACGGTCATCCTCTCAAGGACGCCTCCAACGCAGTGATATGGCTGAGTCCGCTGGGGACGATGGATGATCCGCCGCGACAGGACCCATCTCACATACCGCAACTGGTGCAGAAGAATAAGAGCTTTCAACCTGCGCTGGTTGTGATTCCCGTGGGCGGAAAGGTGGAGTTTCCCAATCACGATCCCTTCTTTCATAACGTGTTTTCGCTGTTCGATGGGAAACGCTTTGATCTCGGCCTTTACGAGAGTGGAACCACGCGCTTCGTGCAGTTCGATAAGCCCGGAGTTTCATTCATCTTTTGCAACATTCACGCGCAAATGAGCGCGGTCGTAATTGCGCTGGCGACGCCTTATTACGGCGTTTCCGATGCGCGAGGAGAAGTCAGCATCGCAGATGTGCCTGCGGGAAGATATTCGCTTCAGGTGTTTCACGCAGGGGTCACAGCAGCGGACTTGCGCGCTCTGACCCATGAGATAACGGTGGCCCCTGACGATACAACTCTGGGGAGCATCAGCATCGCCGAGTCGGACGTAACCGAGGCGCACAAGAACAAATACGGTCGAGATTACGACCGGCCGGAACCAGATAGTCCCGCGTATACGAGGCAGTGAGGAGAAGCTTCAAGGTGGCAGGGTGGAAAGGTTGCACACTGAAGGTCTCAAAGTTTCAAGGTTGTAAAGTTTCAATGTTTCCAAAACCGTAGGCCAGAGATTTTCTCTTCGAAGCTCTACAATCTTGCCGCCTTTGAACAAAAAAGGGCGCGTCCCCCTTGGCGCGCGCCCTTTGCCTCTGTCTTCACTTCGTTTACAGCAAACTGCCAAACTGCAAATCGAGAACTACAACCTAACGATGGCTGCTGGAGTGGCCACCTCCGCCACTCGCATGACCGCCACCTCCACCGCTTGCGTGTCCACCTCCGCCTCCGGAAGAGTGTCCGCCGCCCCCGCTTGGAGCGCGACCGCCTCCGCCGCGCGGCGCACTGTAGCTCGGTCCGCCACGTGGTGCACTATAGCTGGGACCGCCGCGGGGTGCGCTGTAGCCTGGCGCGCCGCGATAGCCGCCCGATCCGCCGTAAGATGGCCCGCGAACGATCGGCTGCCTCATATCAAGCTGCGGGCGCGACCCACCGCCGTAAGGAGAGCTAGAGCTGCGCGGTGACATGGTGCTGGGCGCCGTCCGGTTCCAGTAGTTGCTGCTGCCGCCACGCGGAGAAGAAACATTGGACTCACCGCGCGACATTCCGCTGTTGGATGGCGGAGTGAACGGGCGGAATCCTCCGCGGTTTTCTGACGGAGACTGGCTCGTACCACGCGGAGATTCTGACGGTGAAAAGCCGCGGCTGTTGCTCTCGCCCGAACGATTGCTACCAGCGGTATTGCCGTTCGGCGGTGTAAATGGACGGAAACCGCCGCGATCAACGGGCTGAGATGCCGTGCCACGCGGGCTCTCGGCAGGCAACCTGTTCGCAGTATTGTTCGAAGCATTGGACGATCCGCGATCCATCTGACGGGACGCCGTCCCGTGCGCCGCTTCGTTATTGCCATTTTGCGCTGACTGATTCGCGTTGCGGCCAGCGGTCGTGTTCATCTCATGGTTATTCATTTCATGGTTCGCCGGAATGCCGGCGCTCGGACGCTGCATGGAATTCCCACTGCGCGCGGTGAAACTGTCGCGACCGCCTGCCGGAACCGCGCCGACGTGGCTCTGCTGCATCGACTGGCGCAAGCTGGCAGTTTCCTGATGGAATGACGCCGGCCGCGCAACATTGTTGTGCGAACCGAAGAATCGCTCCGATCCGCCATTGCGAACCGTCGAGGGCGCTGCGGCGCGTCCACTGGCCGACAGGCTTGCCCGCGATGGAACTACGGGCAAGTTTCCAGCCATCATGCGCGCTCCATTGATTTGTTCACGCGTTGCCGCCATGCCACGAACCTGGCCTGCGCCGAAACGTCCCGCGTTCACCGTCGACATCGCGCGGAAGACGTGATTGTTATGAATGTTATTAATGTTCGAGAAGCGATTGCCTCCGTGCAGCGGAGAAAACCCTCCGAAGCGATTGAAATTGCCAAAGCGTCCGCCCGCGAAACCCACAACTCCGAAACGCCCGCGGTACCCGCCCCACCACGGATGGAAGAAATCACAGGGCCCGATCGGAAGCCAGCCGAAGCCGCCCCAACCCCCAAATCCGAAGCCGAAGCCAAATCCTCCGCCCCAACCCCAGAACGAAACGTAGGCCGGCGACCAGAACGGACGGTAGCCCCCATACACCGGTCCAGGCCACCAGGCCCACGAATTTCCATACGGAAACCAACGGCCGTAGTGATAGGGCGCCCATCCCCAAGGCTCATAGCCGACCCAAGTCCAGCCGTAATACGGCTCATATGTCCAATTGCCGTCGCGATACGGAACCCACCCATTCGGCTCGTTCGGAACCCACACGTCGCCGTAGTCGGGAACATTCTGCCAGCGGCCATAAGCGTCGAGATCCTGTGTGCCGGTATAGCGGCGGTTGGTGTGACGCCAGGAATTCGCGTCGCGGATCAGGTGATCGCGGTCGCTGTTCCAGCGGTCCCAGTCGTCGCGGTCGGGAGCCGAAGAAATCTTGTATTGCGCGGAGGTCGAGTCGCCGCGGACGGTAGCCATCTCTCCACTGCGAATTTCGGTGCTGCCCTGCGGAGTGGAAATCTGCGCTTCGCCCTGGCGCACGATCACGATCGTGTCGCCGCCGGGGTGAACTTCGACGCGGAAGACGCCGTCGTGGTGCGAAGGATGGATGGAGACGTTCGGTGTATCGATCTCGGGCTCGGCTTCGCTGTCTTTCGAGACAGTGTAATCGGCGAGTCCTTCCCCGATTTGAATCTGGATTACTTTTTGCGTCAGGTTCGCGATGTTGGCTTTGGAGTTCGGACCGAGACGCAGAGTATTCGCGAAGTCCAGTTGCAATTCAGCTCGGGCCGTATCACCCGTGGAAAGTTTGTCACCGGTCATGACGGGCTGGTTCAAAACCGCAGCTGACCAGTCGCCGGAGTCTCCGCGCTGCGTCGAAACATCATTGTGAATAAGGCTGATGCGCGCGACACCTTGATCGGTCGAAGCCGGGCCTTCGCCAGACGGGCCGCCGGGCTGGGCTTCGGTGGGCTGCGCGTCATTAGGCTTGTAGGGAGGCTGATCCGAAGGCTGCGCCTGACCAACCTCCAGGGGAGCGTCGGGCTGGTCGGACGGACCGGTACCTTCGTCCGTCGTTTGCGCCAGCGCACTCAATGAAAATGCGCTCGACAGAGTTAGCGTTAAGATCGCGAATTTTACGATCCAGTTGTTCTTCATGGCCCACCTTTTTGGTCCCGTGTTGCGCGTGTCAATCGATATATGAGTTCATCGATGGATACGCACGTGCCGTGCCAAAACTGGAATCCGGAGTCGGATTGGAAGTTGTTTGTTTTCAGTTCGGTGAAGATCGCAGATGGTACGAATGCCAGAAGATTTCGCAGGGATTGGCCGTCCTTGGCCGGGAGTGGTGGTTTTCAACCAGTCGGCATCCGGTACCGACATTACGCGTGACCCAAATTGCAGTTGTTACACCGAGCAACGCTGGGAACCTGCTTTTTCGCGACTCCGGCTGAACAGCAGGTTCCTCCTTGTTCGCTTCGCTCACGCATCGGAATGACAAGGCTTGCGTCGCTCAGCGCGACGGTATTTTGATTCAGCCCTTCGACATTATCTCGGCGTACATGCGGTGGAAGGCGTGGACGCCTTTTTCCTGTTTCACGCTGAAGCGTCCGCGCGAGTAACTGCGGGATCGGAGGTTCTTCTGCACGGCTTCACAGATGGCTACATCTTCGATTTGAATTTGGTCGCTGAATTCGACGGAAGCTTTCGCGACGGTACTGCTGTGATCTTTTTCCGGGAGATACCATTCGAAGATGGCAAACGAACGTTCCGGTTCGAGCGGAAGGACAACGTTCAGCGACACGTTGTCGGGGTAGCAGTTGAGCATCCAGTTGGGGAAGATCCAGAAATAGTCTGTGGTGAGATCTGCGTGGGCCTCTTGATAACGGCGCGGCGTGGCATCACCCGGCTGTGCGCCGCGGATTGGGCTGAACTGGCGAACATGACGGGCGTAAGGCTCGACCACATAGGCGTTGTAGTCGAGTTCGCGATTGAGGCCGGGATGCACGCTGGGCAGGTGGTAACCCTCAAGGTAGTTGTCGACATACGTTTTCCAGTTGCACTTCATGTCGTATGTGCGACGCTCGAAGAGCTTCATTTCGGCAAAGGGGAATTTTTCCGCTTGTTGTCGCAGTTCTCCGAGGGTTTCGACCAGGGCCGGAGCGTCGGGATCCAGATTCACGAAAACGAAATTGAACCATTCTTCTGTGCGGACAGAAGCTAGCGCAAAGTCTTCAGGACGGAATCCTTCGACGCCTTCAATTTCGGTGGCGCTGATGAGGGATCCGTCGAGGTCGTAGGTCCATCCGTGATAGCCGCAACGGAAGAGTTTGCGCGAGCCGCAACCCTCTGCCGGCGGGCCTGCGCGATGGCGGCAGACATTGTAGAAGCCTCGAAGTTTGTTGTCGGCGCCGCGAACAATAAGAAGCGGCTCTCCGAGTAACTCGATTGTGAAGTAGTCGCCGGGATTGGCAACCCGGTTTGCATGTCCGACGACCTGCCAGGTACGAGAAAAAATCTTTTCTTTTTCCAGGGCGTAGACACTTGCATCGGTATAGAGCGACGACGGCAGCGTCCAGGCTTTGGCAATGTCGGAATCAACTTGAAATGAGTTCGCGGAACCGGGCATGGGAGCAACATTGTACCGCCCTGCCTGCAAGGTCCGTGATTGAGAAGCCCGCCTTAGGGTTGTAGCGAGGAAGTTTGGTAGGGCACGTCGAAGAATTTCATTGTTTCGGTGGCGCTTTGTCGCGCCCGAGAAATGTCACTTGAGACTTTTTCCGCCATTTGCTGGGCAGTCTGCGCTTCCGGAAGACGATTGTCCAGGCGCAAAGCATCGGCCAGAAGCAGAAGTCCGACATCGGTTGCCTCCGACTGCACAGAATGCGTAAGGGCAACAACTGCCGGATGGATCTCGCCGGCGCGCTCTGCCAAGAGCCCGCTGCCCATCCAGGACGCAGAGTCGTCTGGACGAATCTGCAATGCCTTCTCGTAAGATTGCCTGGCCTGATCGTAGTTCTTGAGTTGCACGTCGGCCAATGCGATCTGGTTCCAGGCCATCGCTTGCAGCCTTGGCTCATTGGAAGTCCGCAGCACTTTTTGATAGAGCTCCATCGCATCCTGCGGATGGCCATTGCGCTGTTCGTAGATTCCGAGGTTGAGAACCTGCTGACGCGGGAAGGCATGCAATGCCTCGGCTGCGCGGAAATGCACAATCGCTTCTTCGACTCTGCCCTGCTGGTCGAGCACCATGGCCAGGCTCTGGTGAGCCATGTAGTTCTTATCGGTGACACTCAGCACATAACGCCAAAGCGTCTCGCCGTTCTTCCAATATCCCACTTGATGATAGGTGAGGGCTCCCAGCAATACGACCGAGACGACGGATGGCAAAGCGGTCCACTGTGGAGAAATCTTTTGCCCCTTGAGGATGTCCCGAAGGCCCCACACTATCATGATTGCAATTCCAATCATGGGAATGTAGACGAAGCGGTCGGCGCGACTCTGCTCGCCCACTTGCACGATCCCGATCATCGGAACAAGGACGCCCAGGAACCACAGCCAGCCCACCGCCAGGTAGCGGCGATCTTTTTTTTGCTTTTGCCAGCACAGTACAACTGTGGTCACCGCGGCCAATAGCAGCGCACATGCAGCGACTTCCGCGATAGGCAAGGAGTTTCCCGGATGCGGATACAACGGAGCCAAATGCCGAGGCCACACCAAATCCTTCAAATAAAGTCCGTAGGAAACGATCGCATTTTCGACGCGCGCAGTGAACGAAAACTCGGAAAGAGTCCGGACCGCATCCGCCGAGCGCTGCGACAGGACCGTAATGATCGAGGCTCCGGCCACAAGCACAAACAACGGAATTTTTTCGGCGATGAGAAAGCCCAGGGAGCGAGCGCGAGGCTGGCCGGGCTCGTCCGGTCGGGATTTCGCGAACATCCGCTGGAGCGGCCAATAGTCCCAAAGCAGCAATACGCAGGGCAAGGTGATGATCTGCGGCTTGGCCATCAGGCCGAGCACAAAGAACGACGTGAACCAGGCGTAGCGACCCACGCTTTCCCGCCGCGCATAGCGTCCATAAGCCCACAGCGCCAGCAAGAAGAAGAACATGCTGAGCACGTTCTTACGCTCAGCGGCCCAGGCCACGGACTCTACATTGATGGGATGTAAAGCGAAGAAAGCGGCAACCAGCAAGCTGGGCCAGAGCAATGCAGTCGCCTCTTCCAGCAGCAGAAATAACAACGCCGCATTTGCGGCGTGAAACAGAAGACTGACGTAATGATGACCCGCGGGATTCAGTCCGAACAGCTGGCAGTCGAGCGCATGCGAAAGCCAGGTGAGCGGGTGCCAGAAGCCAGCGTGAAACGTGGTGAAGGACCATTTCACCGTGCTCCAGCTCAGTCCGGCTTTCACCGCAGGATTGTTGAGAATGTAAGGAACATCGTCAAGCAGGACGAATCCGTCGTGACCGATGGGATTGTAGGAAAGCAAAGTCAACGCAACTAATGCCAGAGACAATACCAATCGTTGCCGCTCACGTGCCGCAAACGTGCTCGCGGGCTTCGTCACTTCCTTCGAATGCTGAAGTCTGGCTGCGGTCGAATGCAAATGAACTTCCTTGTCGTAAAAATCGGATTATAGATTCAGAGTGGAGTTCTTAACGGCCTCGCGGCTCGATGAGTAGTACTTTGGTCATCACCCCTGATGCCTAGCGAGGCAGAACGCAATACCCTGCATCTTGACAGGAATTGTCAATCCAGCGACGGAATTTGCTACCAAAACGACTTGGCCGTGGTTACCGGAACCCTTATCGCGCGTGTGCAGATTGAAAACACGCCTGTTGCGGAACGTCCGGCAAAACCAAGGTAACTCGCTGCGCTGGCACAGCAAGTGCAACAGTTGGAGGCAACTGCGTCATTCGTGACCAGAATTTTTCGATGAAGAGAACGAGGGGAAACTCAGAGATGCGCAAACAACAGAAGGGTTTTTCATTGATCGAGCTGCTGATCGTGGTGGCTATCATCCTGATCATCGCAGCTATCGCGATTCCGAACTTGCTGCGCGCCCGCATGGCGGCCAATGAGTCGTCTGCCGTTGCCGGCGT
>DATAUY010000093.1:0-17638 GCA_036268025.1 Candidatus Sulfotelmatobacter sp.
ACAACTTCCCGCAGAACCGGCTGACCGACCACCGGATCGGCTTCACCATCCACCAACTCGATGCCGTCATGGACGGCAAAATCCAGCCGCTCATCGAAGCTCTTATCACCCACTATCAGGCGGAGAAGCTGAAGCAGGAAATGGCAGGCGTAGTCTCATAGCCACCATCGCGTCACACGCGAAAAACCTTGCGGGACAGATCGCCCGAATGTGGGGACAGCCGCCGTGGCTGTCCGCGGGACATCGGTCCCGCACTCTGCGACGCCGTGTAAGATCAAACCCATGCCCGACCTGAACTCTGTCCTCGCTTCCGTTCTCATCGATCGCTACAATCTCAACGCTGCTCGTGTCCGCGAACTCACAGACCCGCTGACCAACGACCAGTTCTGGCAAAAGCCCTATCCCTATGGCAACAGCTTCGGTCACCTCGTGCTGCACCTCACCGGCAACCTGAACTACTACATCGGAGCACAAATCGCGCAGATCGGATACATCCGCGACCGTCCGCGCGAGTTTAACGACCCGAATCCTCCGTCGAAGGAAGAGGCGCTCAGCAGCTTCGACGCGGCCGTCGCGATGGTGGTGAATACAATCCGATCGCAATCGCCGCAAGACTGGTCGGCGCCATATACCGCGACCAGCGCCAATGCCGTCAACCGCCTCGACATGATCGTGCAATGCGCCGCCCACATGCAGCACCACATCGGCCAGATAATCTATCTCAATTACGAGTGGAAGTGTAAGCCTGAAACCAGCTAGCGCCCGCTGGGCTCGCGAAGTCGCAATGCCATCGTCCAACTCTATGAGGATTCACATGACCAACCGTTTTCTCGCATCCGTATCAATGTTGTGCGTCGTCTACGGCTCATTGGTTTCCGCGCAATCCCAGGCTGCCTCGGCCGCTGACTGGGAGTTGACCGCCATCGTTCTCGGCCACAAGCTGGGCGAACGCGTGAAATTGAAGATTGAGGGCAGTCAGATCTCCGGATTCGTTCATATGGAAGAAGATGTGCCGCTGAAGGGCAGTATTAGTGGCTCCAATGTGGCCTTCGATTTCAAGGAATCCGATGGCACTGTTACTCAGTGCTCCGGCCGTATTTCGGGCGAAATGATGTCAGGCGACTACATCAACATAGATCCGCATGGGACCAAGACTACCGGCACCTGGTCTGCCCATCGCGCCGCGCCTCGACCTCCCACCCCGCAAATACACGAGTTCCTGCCGCGGGAATTTTACCGGGAATTTTCCAGTGCGACCGAACCCGCCCTGCACATCTTTCCGGGCGACACGGTTCACACGACCAGTGTCGATGCCGGGGGCACTGACGAGCGTTCCGTGGTCCGCGTTCTTGGAGGAAACCCTCTCACCGGTCCGTTTTATGTTGAGGGTGCGATGCCCGGGGACGTCCTGGCTATCAGCATCAAACGCCTGAAGCTCAATCGCGACTGGGCCCTTAGCGATACGGGTTTGGTAAACCGCGCTCTTACGAGCTCCTTCAGCTCAAAGTTCAAGAACGACTGGTCCGACACGCGTTGGCACCTCGACGTCGCAAAGGGAATCGCCGCTCCGGAAAAGCCCTCGGATGCTCTCAAGAACTTCTCCGTTCCTGTGCACCCTATGCTGGGTTGCATCGGGGTGGCTCCGGGCTTCGGAAGCGCTCCCATTTCCTCAGGCGACTCGGGTGACTTCGGCGGCAACATGGACTTCAATTTGATCGGGGAAGGCGCAACGGTCTATCTGGGCGTGAATCAGCCCGGCGCCCTGCTCTACCTCGGCGACGGCCATGCCTTGCAGGCAGATGGCGAACTCAATGGCAACGCGCTGGAGACATCCATGGACATCCTGTTCTCGGTGGACGTCTTACGCGAAAAGAGCATTGGCACTCCTCGGGCGGAAAACGCCGACTTTCTGATGGCAATCGGATTCGCGGGCTCGCTTGACGAGGCCTTCCGTGGCGCTACCTCTGGACTTGCCTCCTGGTTGAAGGAAGACTACAGCTTGTCCGATTCGGACGTCGCAGTGGTTCTCGGCACAACGATTCAGTACAGCGTCTCTGAAGTCGCCGACCGCAATACGGGCATCGTGGCCAGGATTCCCAAGCGAGGGCTTGCCATGCTCAAGGCAGCTGCTACAGGTAGTGGAGCGTCTAAATAGTGCGATCTGCGTGGCCTTTTCCCGTCTCGGTCCCGGTGTGATGAAATGGATTGGTGCAGCTTAGCAACGCTCTTTCGTTGGCCGTTGCCCGCTTGACGGAGAAACAAGTCCCCTCTCCGCGGATGAACGCCGAGTTGCTTCTGCGCTTCGTCCTCAATTGCGATCGCGCCTATCTCTTCGCGCATCCCGAGCGCAAACTCACCGGGGAAGAAACTGCGCGTTACGAATCCGCATTAGCCAAGCGAGCAAGCGGTGTCCCTGCCCAATACATCACCGGACATCAGGAATTCTGGGGCATGGACTTGATCGTCACGCCGGATGTGCTGATCCCACGGCCAGAAACCGAGCACGTGATTGAAGCCGTCCTTGAAATTCTGATGTCAGATAATCCCAAGCTCCAAGGCCCGAGGTCTGAAGTTAGAATTGCCGATGTCGGCACTGGATCCGGCGCAATTGCGCTGGCGCTCGCGAAAGAATTGCCGGAAGCCAAAATTCACGCGATCGATATCTCCTCTGCCGCCCTCGAAATCGCCCGCGCCAATGCTGCCCGCCTTCAACTCGAATCGCGAATTCATTTTCACGAAGGCAATCTGCTCGAAGGCCTAACTCCCGCGACATTCGATTTGGTCGTTTCCAACCCGCCCTACGTCGGAGACTCCGAAGAAGACCAGGTGCAGTTGGAGGTCAGAAAGTTCGAGCCGCGCAATGCGGTGTTCGCCGGGTCACGAGGCATAGAAGTGATTGAGCGTCTCGTTCCTCAGGCGCGCTTAGCGCTCAGGCCTCGCGGCTGGCTCATTCTGGAAATCAGCGGATCGATTGCAGAAGATGTGAAGAAACTATTGAGAGACTGGGAAGACGTATCGCTGAAGCCCGACCTGCAATCGATTCCGCGAGTAGCGCAGGCGCGCAAACCGTAACACTAGCCACCACCGGAATAGACACAGCTCTATCGCTGATACCCCGATCGCGACGACGGAATATCTGGGTGTCCTTGCATCCTGCTTGCTCGCGCAGAAGCGCCGAGAAGCAGAGGCCTGCGTTTTTCTTCCTCCATCCTCCTTCCTGATAGAGGCACCTCCCGAAGAAGTCCGCGCCCCGAAACTTTGGTATCGCCCGACCGCGGTTCGGGCTGAAGGCTGCAAACAATTCGGGCAGCCGTCGCGAATGAGATCGGGCCATTGTGAGAAAAGGCTGTTTTGGCGGGAAAGCGGCACGACGAACCGTCGCGGCACAAATTAGAGAGATCCTTGAAAGGAAAAAACTTAATGAAAGCGTTCTTAGCAGGCGTCCTGCTGTTGTTGACAGCGCTGCCGGGGTTCGGGCTTCATGCGCAGCCAACTGCATCGAGCCAATTCCGGACGAAACATTCCCAGCCCGGGAACCGGGCGAATCGCAAGCCGGCCAAAGTGCCGCATGGAGCCATGACGCAGGGGCCGAGTGGCTTTCAGGCATCGAAGCCGGCCCGGCCGGGCAGCACCTTCGCCCGCAAAGGGAAATTTTCGAACCGCATCGTCAGAAATACCAGCAACAGCAGCAGCGTTCCGATCGTAAGCCTGCTGGCAGCCACACAGATCCCGACGGGCGGAGAGGCCGACGATGAAACCGGGCCGGTCGTGGGCGACTTCAATGGCGACGGCAAGAAAGACGCCGCGAAAATGGTGTTCAACGGATCGGGACAGGCCGTAACCTATTCGATTTCTATTCTTCTCGGAAACGGTGACGGCACGTTCCAAACAGCCCTGCTGACGGCTTCGCCCCGCAACTCGTACGATCCCATGGTCGTTGGCGATGTGAACGGCGACGGAAAAGACGACATCCTCGTCGTGCACCCCTATGGAGCGATATGCTCAGCGAGAAAAAATGGCCCGCAGCCGCAGGGCGGATGCGATTCATCGTCCATTGACGTTTTGATCAGCAACGGCGACGGCACGTTCGCAGCGCCTGTCAACTATTCTGTCTCGGAGATTGACCTTCAAGGCGGAGTGCTCACTGACATCAATGCGGATGGCAAGCTGGACTTCGTGGCGGTCGATACCGCGAATCCGGGGAATGTGGTCGAGCTGCTGGGGAATGGGGATGGCACCTTCCAGGCGGTGAGCACGATTGCAACGTTGACTGGGCCTGCTCCCGCAGCCATCTTCTTTGGCGACTTCAACGGCGATGGCAAGCTGGACTTTGCGGGGTACACGGAAGGTCGAATCAGCGTCTATCTCGCGTCCGGCGACGGCTGGGCGACGCCAGTGCCATTGACCACCGAGGACGGGAACTATGATGGATGCTTTCCGACGTCAGGCGACCTTACCGGCGACGGCAAGCCGGAAATCGTGGTTGTCAACTGCGATAAGGACAACACGGTTACGGTTTATGTGAACAACGGTGACGGCACGTTTCAGCCCGGCGTCTACTACAACCTGACCGGCGATCTGTATCAGTTCCCGAGCGAGGCTGCGATCGGAGACCTGAATGGCGACGGGAACAACGACATCGTCGTCACGAACGAGTATGGAGGAGACATCAGCATTCTTCTGGGGCATGGCGACGGCACCTTCACCGCGGAAGATCTGAACTATGACACGGGCGGTTTTCCATGGCTGGCTCCGATCATCGCCGACTTCAACGGCGACGGTCTGATGGATGTGCTGGTTACGGACGACTACTTCAACCTGGTGTATCTCCAGGGCTATGGCGATGGAACGTTCCGCGCCGCGCCCACTTATCCATTGCCGAATAGCTTTGACCAGCATGCATGGTCATACAGTGTGGCCACCGGCGACTTCAATGGCGACGGCATTCCGGATGCGGTCGTGGGTCAGAGCAGCAACGCCGGCTCGACCGGAGTTGTGGTTTATATCGGCAAGGGGGATGGAACCTTCTATCCGGGAGTAAGCTACGGCGAAAGCGATGGTCTGGCTTATGTGACGGTCGCCGACTTCAATGGCGATGGCAAGCTCGACATCGCGGCCACCGACCGCAACAGCGGCCAGATCCAGATCCTCACGGGCAACGGGGATGGCACGTTCGCGATCGGCCTTTCCTTCTCCTCCGGCGGCACCTACCCATCCAACCTGGTGACTGGCGACTTCAACCATGACGGCAAGATGGACATCGCGGTTGCGAACCAAAGCAGCGAAAATATCGGAGTACTGTTGGGCAACGGAGACGGCAGCTTCGCCAACGCGGTTACCTATCCCACAACTTCGTACGACCCGGCATACATCACTGCTGCGGATATTGACGGAGACGGCTATCTCGACCTTGCCGTAACCGCGAATACTGACGGGCCGGCTGCGGTCGCAGTGTTCCTGGCAAACGGCGACAATAGCGGCACGTTCAAGACAGCTACCTACACCACCCTCGATGGAAGCCCGGAGCTTGTCGCCTTTGGCGACCTTAATAAGGACGGCAAGCTGGACATGGCGGTTACCGAAAGGGTCGGCTCCATCTATACCGGCTTTATCGAAGTCGGGTTAGGAAATGGAGACGGCACATTCGGAACGTTGACCGCGTATCCGGCTTCGGCAAACCTGGTCGAATCTCCCTATCCCGCCGACATTCAGATCGGCGACCTCAATGGAGACGGCAATCTCGATCTGGTCTATCTGAACGCGGACATCGGCACCGTGGCGATCATGTATGGCAACGGCGACGGAACATTGAACGCTCCAGTCGAATTCCCAGCCAACCAAAATAACTTCGGAATGGCGCTGGCCGATCTCGACGGCGATGGGGCGCCGGATGTCGTCGCAGCCAACGATTACTCCGGAGGTATGAGCGTGCTGTTGAATGGCGGCGGCAGCGGGACTGCACCCACCTATGTGCTGGCCTCGCAGACTCCGAGCCAGACGGTAACCGCCGGCAGTTCGGGCGCCTATACGCTGTCTCTGGCTGGCCGCAATGGCTACACTGGGACGATCACCTTCAGCTGTAGCGGACTGCCGACCGGCGCGTCGTGTACCTTCAATCCGCCGTCGGTAGTTGCGAACAGCAACACGCGATTGCAGACAACGCTCACGATCAGCACCACGGCGCGTTCCACCGCGGCGCTGAATCAGACGGCGCGTCCGGGTTCGCAGCCTGGCTCTCCAACGCTGTTGGCCAGCTTTGGGGGCATGGGGCTGGTTGGACTTGTGCTGGCAGGGACTGGAAAGAAAGGTCGCCAGCGCCGCGCAGCTATCGTTCTGGGGTTCGTGTTTCTCGCGACCCTGGGACTTACGGTTGGCTGCTCCAACAGCAGTGCCCCGAAGACAGTGACCACGACAACGGGAACACCTGCGGGTGCTTACACGGTGACGGTGAATTCGACCGGCACCGGAACGAATGCGTCTGCGCAGAGCGTACATGTAACGCTGATGGTGCAGTAACTGAAAGCAGCAAGAATCAGGGTGCCCCACGTCTCGTGGTTATTGCGAGACGTGGGGATTTTTATGCGTCAGGAATCAGAGAAGCGTTTCATTCAGAGGTGGAATTCCTTAGCGGGAGAAAGGCCCCACTTCCCGCGGACACTGCGAGAAACTGGGGGCACCCGAGGCGAGAAAAGAAACGGACACCTTTGAAGGTGCCCGTCGTGGAACATTAGCCAAACTTGCTTGAGCTAGGCGCGGGCGCCGACGGCTGCCGACTCGGCGGCTGTCGGAACGACCTTCTCCTCGCCATTCGGCTTTGCCTGCGGCTGTCCGCCCTTGCGGATGTCGATGCCGCCCTTGAAGAATGCGCCATCTTCGATCGAGATGCGGGCTGCGATGACGTCACCGGTCAAAGAACCATCGCTGCGGATATCCACGCGGTCGCTGGCGGTGAGGTTTCCACGCACCTTGCCGAGCACCACGATTTCGCGGGCATTGATGTTAGCGGCGACGACGCCGTTGCGGCCGACGGTCACGCGATTGCCCGACAGGTTGATGGAACCTTCGACCCGTCCGTCGATGTAAAGCGACTCAGAACCGGTCACCTCGCCCTTGATCACGAGCGATTTGCCGATGGTCGCCTGGTCCGCAGTCGTAGTTGTTACCGGCCGGGGCGGCGCGGCGGGTTCACTTGAGGTCATAACCGGCGCGCTGGGCGTAGATGCGGTAGGCCGCTCCGGTTCCGCCGGACGGCCAGGGGTCTGAGGCTGATTCGTGGGCTTCCACATGGATACAGGTTCCTTTCCTTGTATGGGTTTAAGGAGATTACTGGCCGCACTTACGTGACCAAAGCAAATTGTACTCCGGAGTCTCAAAATGAGCGCTGTGGAAAACCCTTTATTTTCAACCGAGAGTAACTAGACTGCCACTTGGACATGGCTTTTCAAGGTTGCTTCGTTTCGTCCTTGAAACGCATTGAGGTCGGTGTACTTCCGGGCGAGAACGTATCATTCTCGGAAATATTTTCCCGCTGTGGGATAGTCTTTCTGCTTGAATATTCGCTATCGGTGCTCGCCATCCGCGAAATGAAGTCCATGACATGGACGTGTAAAATAAGACTTAATGTCCCAGGCAGCCCCGGCAATCACACGCAGCCCCGCTGAAATCGTCCGGCTCACTCCGGTTTCGCAAGCGCCCAACGGCGTCTGTTATGCATCGGCCGGCGAAGTCGCCGTTAACTCCTTCGATTTGGAGCGGATGGTGGCGGCCGTTCCCACCCGTATAGCATCCGCGCTCGAACGAAAAGCCTATTATTTTGTCCCGCTGACTGTAGGCCAGGGCGATGAAACGGTCATTGCGGACCGGTACGACGTAGCGCTCAGCGACAACGCGGTTTGCCATCGCAACCTGAATCTCGGCGATTCGCAGTGCGTATTCATTTCTACGCGGCTGATGGACGACAAGTTTTCAGTCGCCTTCGAGTTCTATATCAACGTCGGACACGCGCTGGTCGAGCGCGCGGGCGTGTCGCGCGATTTCTGCGAACTGGCATGGAGCCAGGTGGAAGCGGGTATTCGCGGAGAAACTTCGCTGGATGCCTGGGAGGCACGCAAGCTCGCGACCGCGAATGGGCCCGATGCCGAACGCTACAAGACAGAATATTTTGAGGCGACGTTTTCCGACACGATTTCGATTTACTTGCTTTCTCTATATCTCGACGTAGATTATTACGATTTGCGGGAGCGTGATTACCCGCTGCTCGCGCCGTCGGCCCTGGCGGAGCGGCTGCGAAAAATCGCGGAGTTGTTCCCGCCTAATTCTGGGTTTGAGTTCGCGGTTCTCTACAAACGGCGCTGACTCACAGTCGGCTCCAACCGAAATAGCTCTTCACGGCGCAAATCAGATGGTTCCGGCAACTGTATCCCGCACTCCTCACTGGTACGGCATTCCTGTGCGAGTCGCATTGTTGACCTTTCTCGGGACGCTTCTCACCTTTGCCGTCAGTCTTCTTCTCGCGATCGTCGGCATGCTGATTGTGTGGAAAGTGCGGGGCACACACGCCAATATGGCTATCGCCTACCGCAGGATTGCCCTGCCGGCAGCAATGTTCGGGGGCGGAGTGGCCTTCCTGTTCTCGCTTTACACGGAGATCCGGCATTACTGGCAGAGCAAGACACTCACAGCTATCGAGAGGATCAGCTAGCCCGTGGCGCCACGCATCGCGATCCCCATGCCGCACTCGACGGACCGTGAATACAGCGAGCGCGCCATTCCACAATACGAACAGGCAGTGCTGCTGGCCGGGGGTGAACCGGTCCGCATTTCGCCCGATCAATTGAAAGATGCCGTACTGAAAATAGTTGAGAGTTGCGATGGCGTGCTTCTGCCCGGCAGTAATGCGGATGTCGATCCGGCGATTTTTCAGCAGGCACGTTCGCCCCGGACAGCGGCGGCTGATCCGCAGCGCCATGTAATTGACATGCTCTTGCTTGAAGATGCCTATAAGCAGGGGAAGCCGGTGTTGGGAATCTGTTACGGATTGCAGAGTCTGAATATTTTTCGCAAAGGATCTCTCATTCAGCACATTCCAGATTTTCTGCCGGAGGAAACGCGTGCGAAGGTAAATCATGAGGCCGGAAAGCAAGTTGCCATTGCGCACTCGGTCGAGATCGAATCGAATTCTTTGCTCGCGCGGGTCGCCGCTTTGAGATCACGGCAGGCTCTGCCCGTGAATTCTTCTCATCATCAATCCGCGGACGCCATCGGGGAGGGTTTGCGGATCGTGGCCCGCTGCCCGGACGATGGGATCATCGAAGCTTTGGAAGGAACGTCGCCGGACCATTTTGTACTGGCAGTGCAATGGCACCCGGAGCGCTCGGTGGAAGAGGATGAGGCTTCGCGAGCAATCTTCCGGGCATTGATAGAAGCGGCCCGCTAAGATGCCCCCGGGGATTTATTTCTTCTTGCTCTTGCTCCTTTTGTTGCTGCGGCGGAGTTTCTTTGCAACTTCGAGCAAGACGACTACGTGGGCGATTGCCGCCGTATCGAGATTCAATCCTTCAGGGGTCTTTGCCTTCAGGCCGACGCAGTTGCCTGGGATGCCGAGCAGTTCCGCGACACGAGTGCGGATGGACGCTGTGCGCGGGCCAATCTTTGGAGCGGCGAGAATCAGGCTCGCGTCAATGTTTGCGACGGAATATCCTGCGTCGCGCACGCGTTTGAGAGCTTCGCGAAGGAATACAGCCGAGTCTGCGCCCTTCCATTTTGGATCGGATGGCGGAAAGAGCGCGCCGATATCGGGAGCGGCGATGGCTCCGAGAAGGGCGTCGGTAATGGCGTGCAGCAATACGTCGCCGTCGGAGTGTCCGCCGAGGCCTTTGTCATGCGGGAGCGTGATACCGCCGATTTTGAGCGGAATGCCGGGGCGAAATTCGTGGGAGTCGAAGCCGTAGCCGATGCGGGTCATGCGGAAACCTTAGCCGCGGATCCGCACGGATTTTCGCGGATTTTCTTTCTTTCGTTATTGAAAACGAGGCGGCGGAACTGCGGCCGCAGTCCGAAGTTCAGCAGGAGACCGATTTCAATTTGTGTTACGCGGAGATAGTGCAGAAGCTGGGCTTCATGTGCTGATTCGATGGCTCTTGCGGTTTTCAACTCAAGCAAGATCGTGCTCTCTACGAGCAGATCCGCGAAATATTGGCCGGCTTTTCTTCCGCGAAACCAAACGGAGACGGGAACCTCGCGAGCAACTCCGCGCCCAACGTCTTGCAGAGCAATAACCAGGGCCTCTGCATAAGTTGACTCAAGGAAACCGTATCCGAGTTCGTTGTACACGTCATAAAAAAACCCAATGATCTTATCGGTCAATTCAGAATGTTTCAGGCCAGGAGACGCAGCGTCCATGGCAAGAAAGTCTACGCTGAGCTGAGCTGGTTTATCCGTGATGATCCGTGAAAATCCGTGGCTCATTTTCTTAAATAGAACTCCGCGAGTTCCATGTCGCTGGGACTGGTGATCTTGATGTTGCGAGGTGAGCCCATCACGACAGCGACGGCATGGCCTGAGCGTTCCGCTAGAGAGGCTTCGTCGGTACCGACAAACCCGTCGGCAGTCGCTTCGTCGAAGGCTTTCTTGATGACTTCATACCGAAAGCCCTGCGGGGTTTGCGCGAGCACGACACCGGCGCGCGGGATCGTGGACTTAATGATTGCGCCTTCGGCTGTGCGCTCAACTTGCTTTACGGTATCTATGGCTGGAAGTCCGGCTATGGCTGCTCCGTATCTCCTGGCGGCTTCGATTACGTCGTGGATGATTTCGGGCGTCACGAGTGGGCGCACGGCGTCGTGGACGAGGACGATGTCGTCTGCGACGGCCGAAACCCCATTGATGGCGTGTGCGACCGATTGCTGACGGTGTTCGCCGCCGACCACCAGTTCGATCTTTTTCTTGAGCACGTCTTTCGCTGCTTTCGCGAGCCTTTCGCGAAACGGCTGGATTTCGTTTTCGCGAAGAGCGATCCAGATTTCACTGACTTCAGCGACCGAGGCAAACTTGCGCAGAGTGTGGATGAGAATTGGCGTGCCCGCCAGTTCGGTGAATTGCTTCGAGGGCTGGATTTTCTTCGCTTGAGTGTCCATCGCGCTGGGCACAGGGGCCATGCGCGTGCCGAGCCCTGCAGCGGGAATGATGACCACGACCTTCATTGCGGGGTGTAAGTATACGGGCGCGAGTGTGAGCAGTTCAAATTTCGGCGTACGGAGCGCACAATCTTACGTGCGCCGAGATCCTTCGCTCCGCCTGAAAGGCGGCTCGCCTCAGGAAGACATACTGAAAGTCTAGGCGCCGGGCTTATTCTCCGCCACGGCGGGAACCACCACTACTGCCGGTGGCGCGACTGCGACCGGCACCGCCGCTGAGGACGAAACGGGCGCAGGCGGCCGCGAATACGAGCCGCGCTCATCCCACTTGCCGAAGATCATCTTGCCGGCGGTGGTCTGCAAGACCGATGTGACGGACACGTCGATCGTCTTCCCGATCATCTTGCGTGCGTTGTCCACAACGACCATGGTGCCGTCGTCGAGATAGGCGACACCCTGGTTATACTCCTTGCCTTCTTTCAGAATGAACACGCGCATGGTTTCGCCGGGAAGGACGATCGGCTTGAGCGAATTCGCCAGTTCGTTGATGTTTAGAACTTCCACGCCCTGAAGCTGGGCCACTTTGTTCAGGTTGAAATCGTTGGTGATGATCTTGCCTTCGTAGAGTTTGGCCAGTTCGATCAGCTTCAGATCTACTTCGCGGACGGCGGGAAAGTCGTCTTCCACGATCTGAATCTGGAGATTGGGCATTTTCTGAAGGCGCTGGAGGATGTCGAGGCCACGGCGTCCGCGGTTGCGTTTGAGAGAGTCCGCCGAATCGGCCACCAGTTGTAACTCCCGCAGCACGAATTGCGGCGTGACAATAATGCCGTCGAGAAATCCGGTCTCGGCGATGTCGGCAATGCGACCGTCGATGATGACGCTCGTGTCGAGAATCTTGTAGCTTTTCTTGCCCTGTTTCTCGCCGCCGAAGACGCCGCCGAGCGCCGCCAGGTTGAGCAGGTCCCCCTTGTTCGCGCCGACGATCAGGCCCACATAGGCCATGAGCAGCATGACGAGGATCTGCAGGAAACTTTGCGTGTGGCCTTCGGGAACACTGCTGCGAATAATCAGAGCAAACAGGTAAGCGCCGCAGATTCCCAGGATGCTGCCGACCGCTGCGCCGATCAGGCGCTTGAGGCTCACCGAGCGGAGCTTCCACTCGCAGAAAACGATGGCTGCGCCGATCAGCGCGCCAACACCTGCGTCCCGTATGGGTGACAGCCCGAAAGGGCCAATTTCAAAGCAGGTAACAGCGACTACAACGACAAAAAGAAGACGTACAAGAATGATATCCACTGCTAACCTCCCGCGCGGATGCAGTTGCCCGTTTCGTCCGGGCGATGCACCGTGCCCTGTCCGCCGCCGCCCCTGGCGGGAACCGGCCTTGCGCATGCGGGGCGCATGAATTAGGGGATGAAAGGAACGCCCCGTTCCGGCTGTCTGGGGCCAGCCGGAGGATCAGTAAGCCAACGCCAAGAGTATATACCTGTCCCGAACGCCGGGCGAGGGGTTGCAATGTTGAATTTCGATACGCGGAGGGGCTTTCCGTATCCGAATCTCTGTTTGCTTCCTACAGGCCAATCCCATGGCGATTTACAGGAAAGACCTCCCCGTTTCGGTTCCGGGAGTGGCATCTGACTTGAAGCAGTTTCGCAGCCTTCCCGAAATGTGGAGGGCCGCCCGGCACGCAGTCCACAAGAATGCTTGGAGGATGATGAACATGAGAATTTCAAGATTTCTGAATGTTGCCGTTCTCTCCACCCTGGTAACTATGTCTGGCGCACTCTACGCCCAGGACGAAAAGCCGCAAGACCCTAAACCGCCCCGGCAAGAGGAACCACGCGCTGAACCGAAGCAAGACGACATGAAGGCCCCAAAACAGGAGAAGCAGGACCAGGCGAAGCCTGCACAGCAAGACAATCAGAACCAGATGAAGCCCGCGCAGCAGGGCGACATGAAGCCGGAGAAGCCGCAGCAGGAAGAGGCCAAGCCTTCAAAAGAAGAGCAAAAGGCCCAGAAAGACCAGCAGAAACAGCAGGAAAAAGAGCAGAAAGACCAGATGAAGCATAACCAACAGGGGCCCGCCGCTCAGGCTGGCAACAATGCTCGTCCTGCGGCGCAGGGTAACGCGGGCGCAGTCGGACACCCAAAAGGTAAGAGCGCTCGCATTCCCGATGACAGATTCAGGTCGAACTTTGGCCGCAGCCACACGTTCGTCGTGCAACGTACGACCGTTGTGCAGGGACAGCCGGGATTCGTTTCCGGCGGTGTAAATTTTATCTTTCTCGATCCTTGGCCGGCGGATTGGGCCTACACCGATGACTGCTACGTCGATTACGTCGATGGAGAGTATTTCCTGTTCGATCTGCTGCATCCGGGAATCCGGATTGCGCTGTTCGTGGCATTGTAAGAAGTCGCTTTGTACAAAGCACGTTAGTGGCCCGGCTCGAACGATCTCAGCAAACCGCTGAATCGTGACGAGTGGGCCACTTGTTTTTTGGCCGCTGCCTCTGATTGCCCTTGCCCTGCTAGACTTTCCGCATGAAAGCGCTCGTTCTGAAGAATCTGTCGGGGCCTGAAGCAATTGCCATTCAAGACATGCCAGAGCCGAGCCTTAAACCCGGGCAAAGTCTGGTTCGCGTCGCCGCGGGAGGGATGAATTTCGCCGACTTGATGACTACGAAAGGCGGGTATCCCGGAGCGCCGCAGCCGCCATTAATCGTGGGCCGTGAATTCTCCGGGATCGAAGAGAGCAGCGGGCGGCGCGTGATGGGATACATGCAATGGGCAGCTTTCGCAGAAAAAACGGCCGCCTATTCGAGCCTCCTGTGGCCCGTTCCAGATCGCTGGAACGATGAAGAGGCCGCAGCTTTTCCGGTGAACTACTTCACCGCATATCTGGCTTACTGGCAGGCAGGAATAACAACGTGGGGACAGCCGGCCAAAGCTGCCCTGAGCGGAGTCAAAGGGGCTGTCCAGCGGAGCGAAGCGCCGACGCGCACTCCCCGGGTCTTGATTCACGCCGTGGCGGGAGGCGTCGGGACTGCGGCCGTACAGATTGGGCAACTGCTGGGCGTGGAAATGTACGGAACATCTTCCTCAGACGAGAAACTGGCGCGAGTGAAACAGCTTGGCTTGCAGCACCCAATCAACTACAAGCAACACGATTACGAAGAAGCCGTAAGAAATCTTACGCACGGAGAAGGCGTGGATGCGGTCTTCGAAATGCTCGGCGGAGAACATACTGCAATGAGCCTGCGATGCCTGCGCGACTTTGGGAGGGTCATTCAATATGGAACCGCGACAGGGCAACAGCCGAAAATCGATCTGCGCGCGATGTATGCAAAGTCGGCAATTTTACAAGGACTGTGGCTGACTTACTTGTCGCAGAAGAAGGAAATCATGGATCCTTCCTGGCAACAGCTATCGAAATGGATTGAGCAAGGGAAACTTACGCCACAGATCGGGATTGTGTTGCCATTCGGGAAGGCAGTGGACGGATACAAACTGCTTGAGCAGGGCAAGAATTATGGGAAGGTTGTGCTCAAGATTAGAAGTTGAAGGGTCACTCCTCGCTTCTCGCAAGAGACGCGACAAATGGGCACCCGGATCCTATTGCACACCGGGATCATTTTTCGGTCCGCATCATTCTTCGAATACCCACCTGTCACTGACCAGAAAATTCGCCGCCGAGCAGAGGACGATAGCGATTCCGTTCGCCAGCAGATAGTTCATGTGTCCGCGGCCGACCATGACTTTCATCAGGGCGAGATTTCCCAGGAGCGAGACTGCGCCGGTTGTGAAGTTGAAGCGCAAGAACCTGATGATGGAAGGCATCCAGGCGGGGAGGTCGGGGCCTAACGCGGCGTCCCTGCTCTTGATCCTTTCCACCCACGTGAATTGTTCGTGCCAGACGAAATTGTGGACGATGGCGGCTTCGACCGCGATCATAGTCGCAGTCAGGTAGTTGAATCCAAGCAAACTCTTCAGAAGAAACAGCGCGGCAAACTGGGCCGCGATGCCGAATCCGCCGACAAGATTGAAGCGGCACCACCTCGCGAGAGTAGACGGCCCTGGCTCGATGTGAAGATTCGCGCTCATAACAAAAACCTTTCTTCGCGATACAGGCGGATAGTGTTCTGAATGGTGAAGACCACGAGCATCAGCGCCATTCCCCCGAGGCCGATCAATCCGCCGAGATCGAAGAGCCGGTACTTTCCGCCGAAGAGATGCACAACCGGCCTCCAGAACAGCGCCAGGTTCCCGATGGCGAGCAGGATGCGGAGTTCCGTGGGCCCGAAGCGCCAGAAGGAGAGACGGAATTCTCCGAGCGCATGGGTGGCGAGGTAGGACTGGATCGAGAGCATAAGGAAGCCGATGAGAAGCCCAATCGTGATCCAGGAGTTCATGTAGCCGGACAGCGCGAGTCCGCCCATGAGCGCGACAGCGCCGAAGCTGTCGACCATGTGATCCACGTAAAAGCCATATCTCGGGCGAAGTTGCTGGCGTACCCGGGCGACGGTGCCATCGAGGGAATCCCCGAGCCAATTGAGGAGGAGACAGGCGATTACAGCTTAAGAGGGCGAGGCGATTGCGGGAGGCCATGGTGTAAAAGACTCCGGCGCCGATCTGGGCCGCCAGCCCCAGGATGGTCAAGTGGTCGGGACCTATACGCTTCGGAGTACGTGCAGCCAGCCAGAGTAGAGCGCGTTTCTCCGGCGCGGCGACCCAACTTTCCTGTACCCGGTGCATTTCGGGGAAGGGGCGCAGGCGGCGAATCTCCAGGAGGACTTGGGGGTTCACCTGCTCGCAGAATTCGGTCATAGTTTGAGGTGCGGGTGTGGTCATGGATTCTCCGTTCTTACACTTTTAAGTGTCCGCAGATGAATTTCATCCAGTGCGCGGGAAAGGACAATGCAGGCGAGGTCAAACGATCATCAAGAGGTAAACGCCTGGAAAAAAGCAGGTTGCTTGACCTCATCAATCGGTAGGGGATGTGGATCAGCAGATCGCGGGCGGGCGAGATCCCCGGCGAGACAGCCGCCGGGGACGGCGGCGCTACGCTTCAGCTTCCCGGATCGAAGCTGAGAGTTGCTCAGTCGCCCATCGGATCTGATCGTGGGTAATGACAGCCGGCGGGGCCAGCAGCAGGTGGTCGCCAAATATGCCATCTACGCTGCCTTGCATGGGATAGACCAGCAGCCCACGTTTGAGAGCGGCTGCGGCTATGCGCGATGCAAAAGTGCGATTGGGGGAATAGGGCTGTTTGGTCGTTTTGTCCGCAACAAACTCCACCCCCCAAAGCAGGCCGATACCGCGGACGTCGCCTACCGATTTTTCTTCGCGAAGCGTTTGCAGGGCATGGTTGAGTTCGCCCGCGGCGCTTTCTGTACGACTCGAATCGGCGGCCGCGATGAGCTTATTGGTTTGAAGATGGCGCAAAACGGCTCGTCCAGCGGCAACTGAAATCGGGTGAGCGTTGTAGGTGAAGCCGTGCAGGAATGCTCCCGAGCCGTTCGCGATGGCATCGACGACCTTCTTGCTGGCGATGACCGCGCCCAGCGGAGCGTATCCGCTGGAGAGTCCCTTCGCGGTGACGAGCAGATCAGGCTTTACGTCCCAATGATCGACGGCGAAGTTGCGGCCGGTGCGTCCCATGCCGGTCATGACTTCGTCGGCGATGAGCAGAACGCCGTGGCGATGGCAGATTTCTGCGATGGATTGCAGATATCCCGGAGGAGGAACAACCGCGCCGAGCGTGGCTCCGCTGACCGGTTCGAAGATGAATCCGGCGGCTTCATTCTTCGCAGTCTCAATCGCCTGCTCGAGTTCGGCGGCGTATTGCTGGCCGCAGTTGTAGCAACTGTCGATGCAGTCGAAGGCGCAGCGGTAGCAGTACGGGATGCCGATGTGCGCGAACTCGCGCACCATTGGGAGGTAGATTTCGCGGCGGCGCTTGTTGCCGGAGACAGAGAGTGCGCCGAGAGTCGATCCGTGATAACTCCGCTGGCGGCTGAGAATCTGGTAGCGCTGACTCTGCCCGATTTCGACCTGATACTGGCGCGCGAGTTTCAGCGCCGTCTCAATGGATTCCGAGCCGCCGGAAGTAAAGTAAACGGCACCGCCGCTGAAATGATCGCCCGCAAACGCCAGCAATTCCTCTGCATATTCTTCGGCCACTGGCGTGGTGAACTGGCTGGTATGAACAAATTCCAGCTTCGCCGCCTGTTCGGCCATCGCCGCAGGAATCTCTGGCACGCCGTGGCCGATGAAGTTCACCGCAGCCGATCCAGCGAGGTCGAGATACTGTTTGCCGGCAGCATCCCACAGAAAGACTCCTTCACCGCGCACTGCGGTTGGAAAATCCTTGTGAAAAGAGCGGCGAAAAACACAAGAGCGGATCGGAAGATTCGTCGAAGTCAGCACGTCCGATTATCGCAAACTGCCCATTCTCACGGTGTCGACCTTTTCCGGCTTATTTACATCCAAGTAATTAGAAG
>DATAUY010000094.1:0-24837 GCA_036268025.1 Candidatus Sulfotelmatobacter sp.
TCGCGGGGTTCGCCTTCGCGCGCGTCATAGAAGTTGATGGGTAGCCAGTTGTTCGCAGTGGTGCTGGTTCCGGTTGCGGTGGTAACCGCGAGGCCGGACTGAAGCTGCTGCAAAATCAGGATCGCCGGGCTGATCGGGTTATAGCACTGTCCAGTTTGAGTACCTGTTGCCGAGCATGCGGCCTTGCCGGAGTACTGGTAAGGCGCAGTCGGCGGATTGTTGTAGGCGCGGCCAAATCCATATTCGAGCCATTCCTTCGTGACTCCCACCCACGCGCCCGCGTTGTTCAGATACTCAACTCGAAGCCAGGTGCCAATGCAATGAGTTCCTTGCGTGACTTCACCAGCCAGCGGCCAGTTCGTGTCCGTTGATGTGCAATTCGTCGGCGCAGCAGCAGACAGCCAGCTTCCCGTGGCTTTCTTCGCCTCGCCGAAATACATTGTCGTATTGCTGGTCTGGTACTTGGTAAAGAGAGTTATGGAGCTAAAGGTGGCGCTGTTTTCGGTATTCGGACCGAGCTGCACATCGTTCGCGTCCAATGCGCCGGCTCCGCGTTCCGGATGCAGATCGGCGAGTGAGTCCGCTAACAAAATACGAATCTGCGCTTCGTTGTAGAGACGGGAACTCGTGAGCAGGGTCGTATCGCCAGCTTGTGGCCTGCGGATAATGTCGATCGCTCCCACACTGTTTCCCGAGTTCACAAAGGGCAATTGCAGTTTCGTCGCACCGGTTGCTCCGTTCTCGATGAACCCGCCAAATGTCGATTTCGAGATGCCGGTCCAAGCGGAGTTTGTGGAACCAGTGGGCGGAAAGCCGCCAGTCCAGCTTCCCGCTGGCAATAGAGGACAGTTTGAGGCGGGACCTGTGCCAGGTGCGCCGGGACATCCAGCCGCGGCGTTCGGCACATAGGTTGAACCTCCATATCCAGAGGATGTCGGGTGGCCATTTTCAAGCTGGTCCAGCACGACTTGACCCACAGCCGCCACTTTGTCGGTGAAAGTAAGCGCGGCGCCGGAGGCCAGGAAAAGATTACCGTTCGTATGGACTCGTCCACCAAAATTGAAGTTCGGACCGGCGAAGTAATCGCAGTCGCCATCGCAGAACACGCCGAACTCGAACGCAGGCAGCAGCGCGACTTCGACCGTGCGCGTCAAGTTGACCGACGCGCCCGTCGCTGCGGCGGTAGAGTAGTGCGCGGTCTGCCCAGAGCCAGCCAGGCGGGTTGCTGTGACCTGCAGAGTGAAAGGAATCAGAGTCGCGACCATGCCCTGGTCAGGCCCCGAGCCGACGATGTCCCATGAACCGCACGGGTTGGGAGTGTTCGGGCATGCCACTCCATCGCTCTGGGTCGCCGGCCAGCTGATGGACTCGACATAGTTCATGTAGCTGATGTTTGAGCCCGAAACCGCAGTCGGGTAGTTCGCCGCATTTGTCAACGCATTGATGGAGGCCGCGTCCGGAGACTGAGAAGTCTGGTAGAGCGTTGATATCTGCGATGTCAGGTTCTCGATGCCGGCCTCGGCCCCATAGTACGCAAGGTTGCCCTCGAGGTCGTTGCCGCCCATGCGGGTTTCATTGCTGACCATATACAACAGTCCCACCGCCACTCCCGACAGCAGAATGGTCAGCAGCAGGGCTGCGATCAGTGTGAATCCTCGCGAATCTCGTTGTTTTGTATGCATTGTTCTCCCTCCACCCAGCTCTCAATCCACTTATTGGCAGACCGTCGCGGTAGCACTGTAGGAATTGCAGAAGCTCATGTCTCTCGTGCTGACAGAAGTCGCGAGATACATGCTCTGCGAACGGTTGCCGCCCGAGATCAGGCTGCTTCCCATGATCCAGATATTAACTTTCTGAACAAGTCCGGGGGATTCCCCGGCGCCGATGGGGTCCTGCTGGTTTGCCACGACAGTCCCATTCACCGAGTCGATGACGTCATACGTAAATTGAAGGTTGATGATGTTGTCGGCCACCGGGACTGCATCCAGTCCATTCACCTGTCGCATCAGGCGCGGCGTCTGCACCGTCCCGCCCGCAGGGGGAACTTGCAGGAAATAGCTCACCGCGTTAAGACGGCAGGCGCTGACCTGCGCGCCCGCGCCACCCGCATCGGCGGCAACAGTAGCCAGGTTGTTGGCAATCCCTCCGCCGCTCTGGTTAAAGTTCAGCGGGTCTCCGGCAGTGAAGTCGATTTCCGTGCTGCTGGGAATATTTGTGATTTCCGCAACGACAGCGGCGTTCTGGACCAAACTCGTACCGCTAGCCGTTTTGCCGTTTCCTGGTGTATTCACCGTGAACAACAGCAAGTCACCTTTCAACAGCCCGCCGGCAGCGAGAATGTTGTTCGGCTGCACCGCGCCGTTGATCACCGCCACCGCAGTCTTAGTGGTGGTCGGAAAAGTGAAAGTAAAGTTGCTGAGCGGAAAGTTATAGTCGCAATAGATGCTGGTGATGGAGCTGTTGATCTGCCCAGGGGCGGCAGGGATGGCCGTGCCATTTTCTACCCCGGCGTTGAAGCCGGGAATAATGCCATACATGTAATTGATAACGCCGCCGCCGCTGTTGGGGTATGTTCCGGCCGGCAAATAACAGGTTCCGGTCTGATTGCAGCCGATTTTCGAAACCGTGCCGCCGGTGACCAACTGCAAGCCGCCAGAGGGCAAGCCACCGCCCGCCAGGCTGATGTCCTTGGTCATCAGTTCAATAGCGGCGCGCATGTTCTGCTGGGTTTCGGCGCGCTGCGTTACCGTAAAAGTCGCGTCCATGCCCATCTTGAACAGGCTGGTCATCGTAAGAATTACGACCAGGCCTAGCGATGACGCGATCAGCAGTTCCAGCAATGTAAATCCGTTTTGCGATTTCGAAATTCGCATAGTCAGAGTCCTTGTCCGCGTCCTAGTGATAGCTCGAGATCAGGCCGTTTGCGGTAAACTGCCGCGGTGTTTTCCAGCCATCCTTGGTGTAGCTGACCGTGATGCTGATCGCCATCATGTTGGGGTTGGTGGTGCCATTCGCCAGCAATACGGGGTTAATCGCGATGGTCCGAGTGAAATTGCCCAAGCTCATCGTCTGGTCGTCCGCCGTGCCCAGAACGCCGTCGCGGCCCGGCAGCACCATGCACTCGGCTCCGCTGTTGGGGCAGGTCACTCCTGCCTGTGTTTTGCATGCGACGTCGTCCGCTGTTCCGACCAGCCCATCCGGCCCGGCGCACTTGAGCGGCAGCGCGCCGCCCAGGAAGATTCCACCGCTCGCAACATTCGCGATCGAAGCGAAGGGAATCTGCTGGCTGTTGCGCGCAGTGTAGATGCTCTCCATGGCCTCTAACGCCTTCTGCCGCGCGATGAGGTCTTCTTCGGCAGATTGCGTCGCCGCCAGGGCCGTGGCGAAGGAGGCGATGACCGCGAGAAGGCCGATCGTCATAACGACGATGGCGATCATGACTTCAATCAGCGAGAAACCCTTCTGCTTCTTTCTGCTCGATTTGTTGACCATGTTCATCATTGCTGCATCCAAACCGGCGCCCCGGACTGCTGGATCAGGCGCCATCCACGAACTCGTCCTGTTGCTCCCCAAACGGAGATCGCCCGCGAGGAATACATGTTGTCGAGCGGCCGCGTCAGATAAACCACGCCGCTGTTGTAGTTGCCGAGGTTGTCGCGCGACGAACCGTCGGGCATGAAGGTCACATAGTTAAGACTTCCCAGACCCAGGCCTTGACCGAAGTCAATGGGCTGTATCCCCGCGCCGAAGTTGTCAGGCGCATTCGCCGGGAAGCCCGCTACAACTGCGAAGCTAATGTCGGTGGGAAGCGTGTAGGATTTCACGAACTGCTGCGCGGGCAGAATTCCACCCACCGCCGCCGGTTGGTACGTGACCGTGATGGTGCCCGCTGCAAAGCCGCCAGGGTTGAAATTAACGTAGTACTCGTGGCTCTGCGTGATAGCCAGATGGCGCGTGTCGCGCAACGCCATCAAGGTCGTGTCATATCCGTTGTCGAGATGAGACCGGTTGAACAACGGCCGCATGGAGATGAACGTAACGCCCGCGATGATCATGCCGATGGTGACGGTGATCATCAGCTCGAGCAACGAAAATCCGCGTTCTTTATTCGAGGTCATAAGATCTTCAGAGGGCCGACAGCCACCGGATTTCCGGAACCTGCCATCTCCCGTCAGTTCGCCAAGTTTTGGGGGTTGCACCGCATCCCATCTCAAAAGAGAGCGGCACGCGAATCTATACATCGCGTCATGATCATCGTAGGAAGGGGTTTGGATCGCGTCAAAGCACGACGGGTCAATAGCTGCCTACTGGCCTTTTGTGATCAGAATTGGTTACTCACGTCACCCGTTGAAAATGCGAGGGCTTAACTGTTGTTAATGCAAGCGGCAAGTCTTGATTTGTGACTCCGGTAACTTGTCCGAGGCACTGACGGAACCTACGATGTTTAGCACGTATGACTCTATCCGCCTTGTTGGTTTGCACAGACGAATCGTCGGCCAAGGTGCTGCGCCGCGTGCTTCAGGAACTCACGATTCAAACTGAATCCTGTCCGGATTTTTCGCGCGCCAGCATTCGGCTGGCGCAACAACGGTTCGACGTAGTGATCGTCGACGGGGACTCAGGCGCACAAGTCGTTTCGCTGCTGAGCGAGAGCCGTCAGTCACGCCTGAACGACGCGACCCTTGCCGTTGCGGTCGTGCCCTCGCAGGAAAATATTCGTGAACTGTTCTCACTGGGCGTGAATTTCGTTCTGTACAAACCGGTCGAGCACGACCGGGCGCTGAGCAGCCTGCGGGCCGCGCGCGCCGTCATGCGCCGCGAGAAACGCAAGACTGCCCGTGCCGCCGTCCACACTCACGCGACCGTAGATTACGCGAATGTGACCCAGGAGAAAGCCACGCTGATTGATCTTGGACAAGAAGGAATGGCGGTGCTTTTCGGGAAAAAACTCCCGCCTGTCAGCAAAGTCTATTTCCAGTTCACGTTGCCGGGGCAGAAGTCGAGTATCCGCTTGTCAGGCCAGGTGGTCTGGCAGGATTGGAATGGCCGCGCCGGTGTCCAGTTTGTCGATGTGCCGAAGACGTCGCGAAAATTTCTTACGGATTATCTCTCGGCAAATTTGCCCAGCGACATCACGGAGGAATTGCCCGACGTGATTGTCGATGTGGAAGAGTCGCTGCAAGTGAGCACCATGTCGGTAATCGAGCAGACGCACGGCAGCGCGACGTCGGAGCACCAGATTGCCCTCGAACCGAAGGCGGAGAAAACGTCCGCTTCCCATCTATCGCATCAGGCTGAAGAGGATCCCAACAACCGCCGCACCCAGACCCGATACGCATGCCGTCTCGGAGCGGAGGTCTATCGTACCGGGACCTCAGTTCCCCATCATTGCTGCCTGACCGATCTCAGCTCTGGCGGATGCTATCTGGAAGTTTCGCTGCCGTTTCCTCAGGGCACAACGGTAGAGATCGTGGTTCGCACGCACGAATTGAAGCTGCGGCTGCGTGGAACGGTGCAGGCTTCACATCCCGGATACGGTATGGGTATCGCTTTCGAGTTGAAGACCAAGGAAGAACAGGCCGGCGTCAAGAAGCTGAACGATTTCGTCGCGGCAACGACCGAACCTGCTAGCTAGCCTCGCTTAACGCCTTCTTGAAGTAATTCAGAGAAAGCCGCAGACCTTCTTCGAGGCTGATCTTCGGTTCCCATCCCAGCAATTGACGCGCTTTCGAGATGTCCGGACGCCGCTGTTTGGGATCGTCCTGCGGGAGTGGTTCGTAGCGGATTCTACTTTTTGAACCTGTAATTTTCAGAACAAGCTCCGCGCATTCGAGAATCGTGAACTCATTGGGATTGCCGATATTCACCGGCAAATGCTCGTCTGATTTCGCCAGGCGCAAAAATCCGTCAATTTCGTCGCTCACATAGCAGAAACTGCGCGTCTGCTTGCCATCGCCGTAGACGGTCAAGTCTTCGCCTCCAAGCGCCTGCTTCATGAAGTTCGGAACGACGCGGCCATCGTTCAACTGCATGCGCGGGCCGTAGGTGTTGAAGATGCGCACGATGCGGGTATCTACATTGTGATAGCGCCGGTATGCCATCGTGGCCGCTTCGGTGAAGCGTTTAGCCTCATCGTAAACCGAGCGCGGACCGATGGGATTGACGTGTCCCCAATAGGTTTCCTTCTGGGGATGTTCAAGAGGATCGCCGTAACACTCCGATGTGGAAGAAACGAAATATTTCGCGCCATACTTGCGCGCGACTTCGAGTGCATTGAAAGTTCCGAGCGATCCGACTTTCAGGGTTGCGATGCCGTGCGCGGTGTAGTCCACGGGACTGGCCGGGCAGGCGAAGTGAAAGACATATTCAACTTTTCCCACGTCGAAGGGTTCGCTAATGTCTCTTTCGACAAATTCAAAAAGTGGATTCGAGGCAAGATGCGTGAGATTCGCGCGGCGACCAGTCAGTAAGTTGTCAACGACGACGATGCTCCATCCTTCAGAGAGAAGCGCGTCGCACAGGTGAGAGCCCAGGAACCCCGCGCCGCCCGTAACCAGAGCACGCTTTCGACTCATGCTTTCTTGCCGTTCTTCAAGGCCGCTGCGGGAACACCATCCGGATGCGATGCGACGCGGCCGACGCTGTAGTAGGTGAAGCCATGTGCGGCCATTACGTCGGGATCGTAGAGATTGCGACCGTCAATTACGATCGGAAATTTGAGTTCCTGACGCAACCGCTGGAGATCGAGATTGGCGAACTCCTCCCACTCGGTGAGAATCAGCAGGGCGTCTGCGCCGCTTGCCGCGTCATACGCGGACTTGGCAAAAGTCACGCCGGATTGGAAGAGTTTCTGTGCCCGCTCCATGGCGGCGGGATCATATGCGGTTATCTTGCAGCCTTCCTGCAATAGCGCTTGCACGAGGAAGATCGCGGGCGATTCGCGAATATCATCTGTTCCACCCTTGAACGCCAGGCCGAGCACCGCGAGATTCTTGCCACGGAGCGTCCAGAGCGCCCGGTGTACTTTCCTGAGAAATCGCTGCCGTTGCTCTTCGTTAATGCGCATGACCTCTTCGAGCAGGCGAAAGTCGTAACCAGACTCACGCGCGACCGATTTGAAGGCCATCACATCTTTCGGGAAACACGAACCGCCATAGCCGATTCCAGGATTCAGAAAGCGCGAGCCGATCCGCGAATCGCTTCCGATTCCGTGAACAACCTGGTTGACATCTGCCTCGACCGACTCACACACAGAGGCCACGGCATTGATGAAGGAGATCTTCATCGCCAGAAATGCGTTCGATGCGTGTTTGATGAGCTCCGCGCTCTTCGTGCTGGTAACGATAATCGGAGGCGGAATGGAGGCGCGATCAGGCTGAGGGATCGCATCGGTGCGCTCATAGTAACTGCCGTCAGTAAGCGGCGCATAGATTTGGCGCAGCACGTTGGCGGAGCGCTCACTGTCGCACCCGATGACAATGCGGTCGGGAAAAAGAAAATCGGTGACCGCCGTGCCCTCGCGCAGGAACTCCGGGTTGGATGCGACATCAAATAACTCCGGATCGATGCCGTTGCGCAGAATGATTCTGCGGATCCATTCGCTGGTGTAAACCGGAACCGTGCTTTTCTCGACGATGACTTTGTAGCTGTCAATGCCGCCGGAAATTTCGCGCGCCACCGATTCCACATAAGACAGATCGGCTTCTCCGCGCTCGGTGGGCGGCGTGCCGACGGTTACAAAGATGACTGAACTTTGATGGGCGGCCTCTTTGAGGTCATTGGAAAACTTCATACGTTCCCGGCGATGACGGCCCAACAGCTCGGGTAGAAAGTTTTCGTGGATCGGGACCTGGCCCTGGTTCAGCGCCGCCAGCTTTTGCTCGTCGTTGTCTACCAGAATGATCTCGTGGCCAAGGTCGGCAAAGCAGGCACCAGCGACCAATCCCACATATCCCGAACCCACCACAGCAATACGCATCCGTGTGTTCCTCGAACTCCCGTTGCCACAGTTCTGGTTTTTTCGCGGAGTTGGACTTGAATTCCGATTTTACAGAATTCTAGGGCCGCGCTTGCCTAGGCGCATCGAGAAATGCAATGGGGAGCACCGGGCAGACTCAAAATGGGAACGAGGCCTGCCGGAAACGAAGACTACGATTCTGGAAGATGTTTGGGGAACTCTGCGCCCGGCGTGCTTTTGTATTGACAACAGAAAAGATTCGCGCAACACTCCGCTCGCACGAATCGTTTGAAACGGCGCGGGATTGGCCGCATAATGGCAAATCGGAATTGTTGATCATCAGAGCGCGCCTTGAATCAAGATTCCATGTCTCCGCCGGATTCTTCCAGGGAACCATCATCCTGGAACGGGCAGCCGTTGACCGACGACAGTTCCGCTTTCTCCACAGACAATTACAGCGATGTAGCCCAGCTCGCGAAGACGCTCTCGGAACTTGGCGGGGGCGCAGTGGCGTTGGACCTTGCGCTCGACCTGGTGCTCAACGAAGTCGTCGAGCAGGCGCGCCTGGCGACCGGCGCGACTGGCGCAGCGGTGGCGCTTGTACGCGACGGGGAAATGGTTTGCCGCGCCATGACCGGTGAGCATGCTCCAGAACTCGGAGTAAGGGTAGAAACTGAGTCGGGGCTGTCAGCAGAGTGTTTGCGAACGGGGCAACTGCAGTATTGTTCCGACAGTGAAACTGATCCCCGAGTAGATGCGAAAGCCTGCCGGCAACTTGGCATCCGGTCAGTCATGCTCTTGCCGCTTGGCGACGGAATGGGCGCATTTGGGATTCTTGAGGCCTTCTCATCCCGGCCAAACGCCTTTGGCGAGCGCGATGCCAACACGTTGCGGGCGCTTGCTGGCAGGGTGAGCGCCAGCAGGCGGGCTGCTCAAGAGGGGAGTGCCGGGTCGTCGAACAATTCCTTGGTCACTGCGCCCATTGTGGATGAAGCCGAGAACGACGTTGAAGCCAGCGATCATGCTCAGAACGAACCAGATCGGCTGGAGCATCCAGCGCACGCGGGTAGCGGACAAGCGCAGGAAAAAGCCTCGATCGACAACCATAGCTTATTGGACGCAGATGCGCTGCCGTACCTGGAAGAACCGAAGGGCAGTGATATCTGGACTACGGTTCTCGTCATTCTTGTCATTGCGGCCGCAATTTCTCTGGGAGTAGTCATCGGCTGGCGGGGCGCGTTGCAAGGATCGGTACAGGCGCCACCACAGCATGAGTCACTTCGTCCCTCGACCTCATCAGCCCCAAGTATGGCAGCATCTAAATCCTCTGCTCCCCCTGTTGAAAGTGCGGCAGCCGCGAATCCGGTTTCAGCCAGGGACACAACAGAAGCGAAAGCCAATTCGCTTTCCCAGACGAAACATGGGAACGTTGCGAATGCCTCTGCACCGGTAGGCGGCGGGCTGACCGTAACGGAAAATGGGAAAGTTATTTACCGGGCGCCATCTCAGCCGATTCCGGGAGCGGCGGGTTCGACCCGCGCTGCCAATGAACCTCCCGGGACGAGGTTGATTCATCGAGTCGAGCCGGCGTATCCCGAGGAAGCCAGGAAGAGGAACATTCAGGGACCGGTGGTTTTGGATGTGCAGGTGTTGGGCGACGGAAAGGTCGGAAATATTGAAATTGCCGCAGGAAATCCCGTGCTGGCAGAAGCGGCCGTCCACGCGGTAAGGCAGTGGAAATATCAGCCTTACGTCGTGGACGGCCGCCCCGTCCAAAGTCAGACTCGGATTACGATTCGATTTACCTTGCCTTCCAGCTGACCTCGCTGGTTTGAAGACCGCGGTGCCATGGCGCGGGCCGCGGCACCGGAAGATCCTAGAGCGATTTCAGGAACGCCAACAGGTTCGCGGAATCTGTAGAGTTCAATCCCTTGTAGCTGGTGATAACAGTCGCGGCGTCTCCACCGTGTCTGCGGACGGCTGCGTCGATCGAGGTCGAAGCGTTGTCATGCATCAGGCCGCCCGCCTTAGCCAACATATTGGCGAGTCCCCACAGCGGGGCAGTGCGCCATTGCGTGAGCTTCGCTTGCCCCAAGCCATGCGGTTGGAAGGGAATGCCGCCCGAATCTCCCGATCCCATGTCGTGGAGCAGGAAATCCGAGTAGGGACTGAAGGTGACGTTGCTTAACGAAGGAATGACGGTTGTCTTTCCTCCGGTGGTGGTTCGCAGCGTCACGTTCTGTTGCGTGGTGTAACTCTTGATGTGGCACGCGCTGCAACCGATATTGTCGAACACAGTCTCGCCCGCAGTGCTCGCGGAGGTCGGCGGTTGCTCCGGAATTGGGGCCAGCAAGGCGATGAACTGGGTCATCTTGATCATGTTGAGCTGGCTGACATCCTGCGGGCTGTTGGTGTCCGGCTGACAAGCGGTCGGATAAGACAATCCTTGCGGCAGGTGTTCGTTTGGATTGAACATGCTTGCCACGCCGAACGGCCCGGCATTGGTTGTGATTCCGAGTTCGTTGAATTCCGCGTTGGCGTTGAACTGAAAAAGACTTACGGCATCAAGTTTCTGGCCGAATTTCCCAGGACGGGTGACGTCGCTCTCGTCCGGAACCATATTGGCGACGCCCTTCGGAATGTTGAACCCGGGGCTCTTTGCTGCATTGGCCAGGATGTCTGAATCCGAAATGTTGTCAATCAGACCAAAGCCAAACAACTGCGGCGAACGCACAAGGTTGACTACGGTAGCGTCCGAAGGAGTCACTTCATGAGGAAGATTCTGCGCAATGCCTCCGCCGGACGTCTTCAGTCCGGAAGTGGCGGCGGTATAGGTGAAGGTGGTTGAATTCGGAACGCTTACGACCGCGAACTGCCCGTTGTAGCCGGAAACGGGCACATTGAGCACCTGTACCTCTTGTCCAACTTTGAATCCGTGGTTGGCTGTCGTGGTGATGGTGACGGTTGTTCCGGATTCCGTCGCGCCGTTGGACGCAATGGTCATCTGGCTGCAATTCGGAAGCGTCTTAAATGCGGCGTTGGTGATACCGTGCAGGACCGGTCCACCTTCATTTTCCGGGCTGGTTCCAGTTCCGTCGAGATAATTGAAGGTGCCGTCCGTATTCCATTTGCCGAAGCGCGTGCCGGTAATGTTGCTGGTGTCGCCAGCTGTGCCAGTCAACACATCGGTGCCGGCTCCGTGGCAGGTGAAGCAACCCGCTCTTGTGGAAACCGGTCCGAGTCCGCGAATCGGGTCCCACTTGATCGTATAGGTACCGTAACCGCCGTTAAACAAGCTGGTGATGCTCGAGCTGAGTCCCTGGAGTGGACCGCCGAACATCCCGACAGCGGGAGGCGGCGGGGGTGGCGGTGGGCAGGTCGGGCATACAGCGGCTACTTTCTTTGTGTAATGGGAAGGGGCTGCGACAATGCAGAGAGTGGCCAGAATGCAAAGCGCAAAGGGTCCTGCAAGACGTTTCATAGCGGCTCCTGATGCCTTACTTCTATTCAATCTTTTCCTGGTGTGTCCTCGCGAAGGGGGAGCGCGAAGATCGCTTCCTGATGAATCTGGGATTGGTGGGGGGTGCCGCGCTGCCGACGATCTACAACCGGAAATACCAGCCCACATCGCAGCTTCTCCATAAGAAGAGTCAGTGTCAAGATGAAACTTCTTGCACACTCCCCTCGAAGAATCCGGCCTTTTTCCGACAAACCCAGGTCAACTTCTGTGTTGGCCTAATAAAACCCGAATCACCAGGAATGTTTCGGCCGGTCAATAATTCCAGCTATAGAGACTTTCTTCTCCATTGAAAACAAGACATTTAACCCCATTGAAGTCTTTTGTCACTAGCACTTTCTTCCCATTGCAAGAACTTGCAGGAGTCGATAGATTTGTCCCACTTGACTTTGACTTACGCCGCGATTTTATAAGCGGCGGTTCACAGGTAGTCATATCCCCCCTTAGCACCGAAACTGCAAACGTTTTTTTTCTCGTTTGCCCAGCGATTCAACGAAAAGCGCACACGTCCCTTTTGTCTTTGCCGAAGTGACGAATGTGACTGAGAGGGCGGAGCTGTGAACGGAGTGGAACAAATGGCGCTGAGCGGTTTGCCAGTCGACCTGAGTGGAATGACCAACCATCTCCACTGGTACGCCGTTCGCACGCGCTCCCGCCACGAAAAGCTCGTCGCCCGGCAGTTGCTGAACCAGGGCATTACGGCGTTCCTCCCCGTCGTTACCAAGATCAATCAATGGAGTGATCGTAAAAAGCAGGTGGAGGAGGCTCTATTTGCCGGCTACGCCTTTGTCCGCCTGGATCACTCGTCCAACGACCGGATTCGCGTTCTCCGCACGCAGGGTGTGGTGAATTTCGTTGGGGTACAAGGGACCGGGGTGCCGATTCCGGACCAGGAGATCGAAAATATCACAACCCTTTTGGCGAGCCGGGTTTCATATCAGGAGCAGCCTTATCTTCATGTCGGTCAGCGGGTGCGGGTTTGTGGCGGGGCGCTGGATGGTCTAGAGGGCATTCTCACAGCAGAAAACAGTGATCGCAGCGTTGTGATTTCGATCGGACTGATTCAGCGATCGTTAAGCGTTCGGGTAGCTGGCTATAACGTCGAACCACTTTAGATTCTTTTCTCTCCCATTCTGGAAAAACGTCAATGCGTTGTTGCGAGGTGCATTCTATGAACGAAGCAGAAACCAAGGCCATCAAAAGTGACTCCCAGCAGTTGAAGGTAAAGCCATCGGGTAACGGGAACGGCATCGGGGAGAAGCCGCCATCCCTGCGCAGTTTGCGAGTGGAAGCTGAGATTTACGCGATCAGCAAGACCCTCGAATACACGGGATGGAACCGGCGCCGTGCCGCACAGTTATTGTCCATCAGCTATCGAGGGATTCTGTACAAGATCCGCCAACACAATCTCTCGCCTCGTCCGCGCGGGCAAGAGCAGCCGGCGGTAGAGATTCTGAAGGCCGATTCACAGGGTTGATTTTTTCGCTGCTGGCAAGTTGGAGGGTTCCTACAATGACAAAGATTTTCGTATCGCCGATACGAGGGCTTGTGGTGCTCGTGGCGAGCTGTGCTTTCTGTTTCGGGCAGAATGACAAAGCGCCGACGGCGACTCCGGGTTCAACCGAAGTGGCCAAATCCACAACCTCGACGCCTGTGCTTGCTGACCGCAACGCCCGTTACCGCATCGAGCCGGGGGATACCTTCGACGTCAACTTCGATCTGAGCCCGGAGTTCAACCAGACTGCGGTCGCGGTGCAGCCTGATGGCTACGTTACATTGCGCAGCGTGGGTGACATCAAGGTCGCGGGCCAGACGGTGCCGGAACTCACGCAGACGATCAAATCTGCGTACTCGAAGATATTGAACAATCCGCCAGTCTCAGTGGCGCTGAAAGATTTCGAGAAGCCTTATTTCATCGCCGACGGCCAGATCGCCAAACCCGGCAAATATGAAATGCACGGCAGCACAACTCTGACGCAGGCCCTGGCGATTGCCGGCGGATTGCAAGCGAGCGCCAAGCATTCGCAGGTACTCCTGTTCCACCGCATCGACGACCAGTGGACCGAGGCCAAGCTCATCGACGTGAAGAAAATGGAGAAGGACCACAACCTGGCCGAGGACCCGATTCTGCATCCCGGCGACATGGTTATTGTCCCCAAGAACACGCTGGCGAAGATCGACCGGATTATCCCCAACATGAGTATGGGTACATATCTCCCCATCGGCATTCGCTAGAAAGCCGATTGACGTACGTGTTTTTCAAAGGAATTACGGAGATCATATGAACGAGTCGTTAACCAGCTACGGGCACCGCAATTATTCATTTACCGCGCGAGACGTGGCCGCAATCGGATTTCGTCACCAGAAGGTGCTGATTCTGTGCTTCGTTGGAGTGATGCTCGGAGTCGGCATCTCATCTCTATTCCTGCCCTCGAAATACAAGGCAGAAACCAAGCTGCTGGTGAAGCGGGAGCGCATTGATCCTGTCATCACGCCGGAAGCGGCCGCGCCTCTGACGTATCACGATACGGTGGGCGAAGAAGAGATCAATTCCGAACTGGAGTTGATGACCAGCGGGGATGTCCTGCGTAAGGTTGTCGCCGCCAACAACCTCGACAGGAAGCATTTCCTGTCGGGAATTTTGCACCCGTGGCAGACGCCGCAGAATCGCACCGACAAGGCAGTCGCTGACCTCCGTTCCGACCTTCAGATCGAAGTCTTGAAGAAGACCAACATCATCAGCGTTACCTATGAATCGAAGGACCCTCGGACCGCGCAGAGGGTTTTGCAGACACTGGACGATGCCTACCTGCAAAAGCACCTTGAGGTCCACCACCCAGGAGGACAGTACGAGTTCTTCGAGCAGCAGGCCGACAAGTACAAGCAGGACATGCTGACAGCCGAAGCGCACCTTAAACAATTCTCCGATCAGTCGGGCGGTGTTGCGCCGACCGTGATGCGCGACATGACGCTCCAGAAGCTGGCCGATTTCAACAGCTCGCTGGAAACGACGCGCGCCTCCATCGCCGAGTCGAAGAGGCGGATCGCCGATCTCGAAAAGCAGCAGCAGAGCACGCCATCGCGACTGATCACCCAGAGCAAGAAGGGTGACAACGCACAGGTGATGGAAAACCTGAAGTCGACCCTGCTCACGCTCGAGATGAAGCGTACCGAGTTGCTGACCAAGTACCAGCCGACGTATCCGCTGGTGCTGGAAGTCGACAAGCAACTGAGCGACACACGCCTGGCGCTGGCCAAAGAAGAAGGGTCACCGGTGAAGGAAGAAACCACCGATCAGAACCCGACCTATGCCTGGGTCAACGGCGAACTGGCGAAAGCCAAGGCCGACCTGAGCGGTTTTGAAGCTCGCGAGTCTGCCCTGAGCTCCATCATCGGCACCTATCAGGACAAATCGCGCCAGCTCGAACAGCAGGGCATTCAGCAGGGCGATCTGCTGCGAACGAAGACCGAAGACGAAGCCAATTACAACCTGTACACGAAAAAGAAGGAAGAGGCGCGCATTTCGGATGAACTCGACCGGACGCGCATGTTGAACGTGTCCGTCGTGCAGTCGCCACTGCTTCCCAGCATTCCGACGCGTTCGCCCTTCATCTTTGCCCTGGTGGGCGTGCTGCTTGCCGCAGCCGTCAGTTTGGCCGTGGTCTTCGCGATCGATTATGCGGACCAGTCGTTCCGTACACCGTCGGAAGTCATGAGCGAACTGAGAATTCCCGTGCTGGCCGCCGTGCCGGTCTCCTACAGCCGCCAATTGGATGTCACCAGCTACAACGGCAATGGCAACGGCCATAGTAATGGCAACGGTCAGAGTAGCGACTACAGTGACGATGTTCATCACGACGCCGGTGCAACTGGGACCGTCATCGAGGAGCGAGGATAACCCCGATGTTTCTAGACTTTTTCGGCCTTCGAGAACAGCCGTTCGGTGTGACCCCGGACCCAAGGTATCTCTACCTTGGCCCGGGACATCGCGAAGCTCTCGCGTCCCTATACTATGGGATCGAGGCGAATCGCGGCTTCCTTTCCTTGATTGCGAGACCGGGGATGGGCAAGACCACTCTGCTGTTTCACCTGCTCGCGAAATTTGATCGCACGGCACGCACCGCGTTCCTGTTCCAGACGCAGTGCAGCTCGCGCGAGTTCATGCGATTCCTGCTGGCGGAAATCGGCATCGAGACGGAGTCGCAGGACTTTGTCCGCATGCACGAACAGTTCAACCGCTGCCTGGTGCAGGAAGCACGCGCCGGCAAACGCTTCATCGTTGTCATCGACGAAGCCCAGAACCTGGACTCAACCGTTCTTGAAACTGTCCGCCTGCTCTCGGATTTCGAAACTCCGCAGGCGAAGCTGCTCCAGATCATCCTCGTGGGGCAGCCCGGCCTGGCCGACAAGCTTGCCAGCCCGTCGCTGGTTCAGCTCCGGCAGCGCATCACTTCGGTGAGCGGATTGAGTCCTCTTAGCTCGGACGAAACCGGACACTTTATCGACCATCGGATGAAAGTTGCCGGATATGCCGGCCCGCAATTGTTTACGGCGGATGCGCTCGATCTGATCTCGCAGGTGAGTGAAGGCATTCCACGCCAGATCAACAACTACTGCTTCCACGCTTTGTCCCTGGCGTGCGCGTTACGGAAGAAGTCGATCGACGGAAACATGATTCGGGAGGTCGCGCAGGACCTCGACATCACACGCTTCGTCTCCGATGTCGGCTCTCCACGCCTGCATCTTGGTTTGAATAAGAACAACAACGACCCTTTTCATCCGATCGATGAGCTGACCGGGCCGGCGCACGACTACGTCAACGCGCCCATCTCGCCGGAAGGAACGGGGAACAACTCCCTGAGCCCGGCCGAAGCCATCGAGCATATGCGCGATGTCGCGCGCCTGTTGCATAACTGGCGCGGCGGAAACGGCAACGAACGGCAGTCGGCGTAAGTGGACCGGCAAGAGAACGAGACGGACGTTACGAAGAAAAACTTATGAGCAGAAACTTCGAGTTATTGCAGAACCTGGGTAGGGAACGCGAGATGTTCGAGGCCTCGGTCGCGGAGGCGCATGCGGACACCGCCGTCGTTGAGCCGGTGTTGAGCGTTGCGCCCGCGCCCGTCCCGGTTGAGCCGCAGCCATTGCAGTTGCAAATGGACGAAAGCCAGCGCGACGAAATCTTCAAGTTGGTGCAGCGCGTATTTCTTATGCCCGGAGCTTCCAAAGGACGCCTGGTCGTGGTTTCAGGCATGGAAGCGGGAAATGGATGCAGTTGGATCTGCGCCCGGATGGCTGAAGTGCTGGCCTCGCAGGTTTCCGGTTCGGTTTGCGTGGTAGATGCAAATCTGCGCTCGCCTGGGCTGCACCGGGAATTCGAAGTCCAGAATCATTACGGGTTGACCGACGCATTACAGGTGAATGAACCGGTCCGCCGGTTTGTGACTTCGCTGTCGCGTCCGAATCTGTGGCTGCTGAGCTGCGGAGCGGAAACGGAGTCGATGCAGTCGATGCTCAGCTCCGATCGCATGCGGGCGTTGCTTCCGGAGTTGCAGCGTGAGTTTGATTACGTGCTGATCGATGCTCCGCCAATCGAGTCGGGTGACGAAAGCGTGGTTTTGGGACGTTCCGCCGAAGGCATAGTTCTGGTCCTTCGAGCGAATTCCTCGCGTCGCGAGACGGCGCGCAAGGCGGTGCAGAATCTGGAGGGTGCCAGCGTAAAGGTTCTTGGCGCCGTGCTGAATCGCCGCACGTTCCCTGTACCCGAATCCATTTACCGGAAACTGTAGGAGAAGACGAGAGAAATGTTCGCGAACCTCAGGGAAGACATCAGCCGGGCGATGTACCAGGCGCGTCCGGACGGTTGGAAGCCGAGCCTGTTCCAGCGGATCGAAGTTTGCTTCCGCCATGCGACATTGCCGGTGATTGCATACCGTTTCGGCCATTGGACGCTGGGAATACGAATCCCCGTAATCGGCCTGTTATTCCGCATCGCCGGACTGTTTTTCCGCAAGTTTGTGGAGCTGTTCACCAGCGTGCACATTGACGTTCGCGCGAAGATCGGACCGGGGTTCGTGATTCACTCCGTTTATGCCATCAACCTCGGCAAGACGAACATCGGACGGAATTTTACCATCGCCACAGGCTGCCTGATTTCGCATGCCTGCCGTGGTATTGGTGACGACGTTTACTTCGGGCCCGGAGCAAAGCTGGTTGGCGACGCCAAGATCGGCAACAACGTCACGATTGCGGCCAACAGCCTTGTACTGACCGACGTGCGCGACAACCTGATGGTGATGGGTGTTCCGGCGCGGATTAAGTTGCCGGGTGGGCGTCCGCAGAGGTTCTTGAAGAAAACTGCGCCGGCAGCGGTTCCGGCAAAGGCGCCGGCTGCGCAGGCGCCGCAGCAGGCAGCATCGGTTGCAGCTTCATCGTCGGTAACCACAAAACCATCCCCCGCTTCTGCATCTGCATAAAACGAAGCTCAAGGGTACTTGGGCCAGATCGAAACGAGGAGAAGAAAAGACCTTGGACTTTGCATGGAGTGAAGAGCAGGCGGCGTTTCGCAAAGAGGTTTTGCGGTTCGCTAAAGAAGAACTGAAAGACGACGTCATCACCCGTGATCACAACGAAGTATTTTCCAAGGAGCTTTGGAAAAAGTGCGCGGACTTCGGCATCCAGGGATTGCCGATTCCGACAGAGTACGGCGGCGGCGGAGCGGATACCCTCACGACGGTTTGCGCGCTAGAAGCTTTGGGCTACGGATGTGCGGACAACGGTCTGCTGTTCTCGATCAACGCCCACATGTGGAGTTCCGAGATTCCGATCTGGAATTTCGGCAATGAGGAGCAGAAGAAAAAATATCTGCCCGGACTGGTCAGCGGTGGCATCGGACTTCATGCCATGACCGAGCCGGGTTCCGGTTCAGACGCATACAGCCTGAAGACACGGGCAGAACGCAAGGGCGACAAATACATCCTGAATGGATCGAAGACGTTCAGCAGCAACGCGGTAGATGCGGACGTTACCATCGTGTTCGCGAATCTCGATCCGACTCGCGGGCCAAATGGCGTTACGGCATTCCTGGTCGACAAGGGAACGCCGGGTTTCACGGTAGGCAAGAAATTGCACAAGATGGGCCTGCGCACCTCGCCCATGGCGGAAATCTACCTTCAGGATTGCGAGATTCCGGTCTCGAACCTGCTTGGTAAAGAGTTCGGAGGCCAGGCGGTTTTCACGTCTTCGATGGAGTGGGAGCGCATCTGCATCCTCGCCAGCCATCTCGGGGCGATGCAGCGCATCATGGAGACCTGTATCAAGTATGCCAAGGAGCGCAAGCAATTTGGCGAGCCGATCGGCAAATTTCCAGCCATTAACAACAAAATCGCCGACATGGATGTTCGCCTCGAAACCGGACGTCTTGCGCTGTACAAGGCGGCGTGGCTGAAGAGCCAGGGACGCCATCCGCTGCGTGAAGCTTCGATCGCGAAGCTCTACGTCAGCGAAGCCTGCGTAAAGAGTTGCCTGGAAGCCATCCAGCTTTTCGGCGGCTATGGATACATGACCGAATACGAACTGGAAAGGGAATTGCGGGACGCTATTGCAGGAACCATTTATTCCGGAACTTCGGAAGTGCACAGGGTAATCATCGGCAGTTACTACGGTCTATAAAGCAAATATGTTTGTCCCCCGAAACTAATTCTTACTGGGGTTGGGTCTCGAAATCATGGCATACGTACTACAGCAACTTTTAACGAAGAGCGCGAAGAATTATCCGGAGAAGATGGCGGTCTGGGCGCGCGGCAAGAGTCTTACCTACCGCGAACTTGATGAGCGCTCGAACCAATTGGCGCACCTTTTGCGCCAGCGGGGCGTGCAGAAGGGCGACCGAGTTGGATTGTTCTTTCCCAAGTGCGTGGAATCGATCGTCAGCATGCTTGGCGTGTTGAAAGCCGGTGGGGTTTATGTGCCGGTCGATCCGCAGATGCCTGCCGACCGCGCCGGCTACATTCTCAGCAACTGCGGCGTGCGCATCCTGATTACGACTTCTGCCAAGGTCGCTGAGCTGACGCCAGAAACACGAGAACTGCTCGAGACTGTGATCTTCGTCGAAGGCGAAGCCAGCGCCGATGGTCAGGTTGCATGGTCGAAGCTGGGTGAGTTCCCCGGGTCGCATTCACCGCAAGTCACCATGGTTGAAACCGATCTGGCCTACATTCTCTACACTTCGGGTTCTACCGGGCGTCCTAAGGGCGTAATGCTCACGCACCAGAATGCGCTGACATTCGTCGAATGGTGCGCGGAAGAATTTCAGGTGCGCAGCGAAGACCGGCTTTCGAACCACGCTCCGTTGCACTTCGACCTCTCGGTCTTCGATGTGTACAACACGCTCGAGGCGGGCGCGACGGTTTATCTGATCACCGAAGACCTCGCGCTATTTCCAACGAGCCTGGCGAATTTCATCGAAAACCAGAAAATCACGATCTGGTATTCGGTTCCGTCGGCACTCATGCTGCTCTTGTTGCACGGCCGCATGACTCCGGCCAAGCTGAGCAGCCTGCGGGTGATTCTCTTCGCGGGAGAAGTTTTCCCAATGAAGTATCTGCGGCAGCTCGCAGAGATTTCGAAAACCAGCGATCTTTACAACCTCTACGGTCCCACCGAGACCAACGTCTGCACGTACTACAAGGTCGAGCGCGAGCGCCTCGAAGGCATGGAAAAGCTGCCCATCGGCATCGCCTGCGCCAACACCGAATGCTTCTCAGTCACTCCCGAAGGTCGATTGGCTACGAAGGGTGAAGCCGGCGAACTTCTGGTGCGCGGACCGTCCGTCACCAACGGCTACTGGGCCGATCCCGAAAAAACCAAGAAGATGGTTGTTCCGAACCACTTTCAGGACAACTTCGAAGAAAAGATGTACCGCACCGGCGACATCGTGACGGTCGGCGATGACGGCAACTACTACTTTCAGGGACGCCGCGACAGCCAGATTAAGAGCCGCGGTTACCGTATCGAACTCGGCGAGATCGAAGCAGCCCTTCTCAGCCATCCGGGTGTGCGCGAAGCGGCCGTGCTGGCGATTCCCGATGAAGTCATCGGCAATCGCATTCGCGCCGTAGTTGCGCCGCATATTCCCGGTTCGCTCGGGGTCCTCGAGTTGCAGCAGTACTGCGCGTCACGCGTGCCGAAGTACATGATTCCCGAGTTGGTGGATCTCTTCGACGAATTACCCAAGACCTCCACCGGAAAGATTGACCGGGTCAAGCTGGCGGCAGAACAAGCCGTAACTGCGAAGTAAAGCAAGACTTTGGCTGTAACCAGCAACAAATTCAAACCGTAATCATAGGGAGATGAAAATGATTCAGTCGGGAGAAGTGAAAGACCGGATTCGCGAATACGTTCTTGAGGAATTTGCCAAAGCCAAAGGCATCGACAAGATCACAGACGACGAATCCCTGACCAAGAACGGCGTTATCGACTCCATGGGCATTTTCCGTCTGGTGGCTTTCCTGGAAGAGACGTTCAACGTCCGCGTCGGCGACGAAGAGATCACGCACGACAATCTGGAAAGCGTGGATGCGATTGAGAAGCTGGTCATCGCCAAGTCGAAGAAGTAACAGGTGACCCTTTTTTAGTGGTGCGGGCATCGGCCACTTTGCCCGCGTTTTCATTACTCCTCCCCAGGTTCATGAACGACTTGTAACTGTTTCTCAGGATTCTTCATATGCGTATCGGCCGCAAAGTCTTCTCAAACGGGTTCAAGCTGTTCGATCTTTTATTGATGATGGTGTCGTTCGCCGTCGCCACTCTGCCCCTCTACGAGAGGGTGGGCCGGTTCAGCCTGGCCCAATTTTTCGAGTTGCGCGTGAAGTTGGGGAACCTCATCCTATTTCTGAGCTTTCTGCTTATCTGGCATCTGGTATTCCGCGCCTTTGGGCTCTATGCTTCGAAACGCTTGACCAGCCGGTGGGAAGAGCTTTTTGACATTACGAAAGCAACCACAATTGGGACTGCCATCATTGCGATCTGTGGTTGGGCGTTCCACATCTGGATCGTGAACCGCGTGTTCCTGGGACTGTTCTGGCTTGCGACCACGATCCTGGTGGTTTTGAGCCGGACAATGATTCGTAGCTCTCTAGCTTATGCGAGGCGGCATGGACGCAACACGCGAAACATGCTCGTCATTGGGACGAACTCCCGCGCGTTGCAGCTAGTAGATCGCATCCAGCACAAGCCCGAGCTCGGCTATCGCATCCTGGGCTTCGCCGACGAAGACTGGACTGGCATCGACGAATTCAAGAAGCAGGGATTGCCCCTGGTCTCCGATTTGGAAGCGCTGCCTTCCTATGTGCGCCGCAATGTTGTGGACGAAGTCGTCCTGGCGCTACCGATCCGGTCGTTCCATACCTTCGCCTCGCAGATCGCAGCCGCCTGCGAGCAGCAGGGAATTATCGTTCGCTTCCTGCCTAACATCTTCGATCTCAAAGAGGCGCGGCATAGCACCGACGAACTCGACGGCGATCCGTTGATCAGCCACGATACGACGATCACCGATTTCTGGGGACTGACCGTCAAGCGCGCCATCGACATCGTTGTCTCGCTTACCGCCATCGTCCTTCTCTCGCCGGTCATGATCCTGACTGCGATCCTGGTGAAGCTCACTTCACCGGGCCCGGTTTTCTTCATGCAAAAACGCCTTGGCCTGAACAAGCGGATGTTCCACATCTTCAAGTTCCGCACGATGGTCGTAGATGCCGAGGCCCGCTTGAAAGATCTCGAGCACAAGAATGAAGCCAATGGTCCGGTATTTAAGATCAAGAAAGATCCCCGCATCACTTCAATTGGTACTTTCCTGCGGAAGACCAGCATTGATGAGCTTCCACAGCTCTTCAACGTTCTGAAGGGCGAGATGAGTCTGGTCGGGCCGCGGCCGTTGCAGGTCCGCGATTACGAATTGTTCGAGACCTTCTGCGGCGACTGGCAGCGCAAGCGCTTCAGCGTCCGTCCCGGCATCACCTGCCTCTGGCAAATCAAAGGTCGCAGTTCGACCACCTTCGAACGGTGGATGGAGTTGGACCTGCAATATATCCGCACCTGGTCGTTGTGGCTCGATCTTGAGATTCTGGCCAAGACCGTACCCGCGGTTTTGAAAGGCTCCGGAGCCGCGTAACCCTCCCTCCCGAAAAACCAACCTATGTCCTTCGTCACTTCGTCCAGTTCTACCGGCGACGCCTACGCCGGCAGGGAAGGTTCTACGCCCAATGCCTGCGTGCCTGAGTTAGTGGCCCAGCGTGCGGCAGAGAACCCCAATGCGCTTGCGGTGTCGGGCCGCCAGGAGGAACTTTCCTATGGCGAACTCGACCGCCGCGCCAACCGGCTCGCTCATTACCTGCGTTCGCGTGGTGTAGGCAAAGAAGTTGTTGTGGCGATCTACCTGGACCGATCTCCAGCCATGGTTATCGCCGCTTTGGCAGTGTTGAAGGCTGGCGGCGCCTATCTGCCGCTCGATCCGATTCATCCCGCGGAGCGCCTTGGGTTCATGATGAAGGATTCGCAGGCGGCGCACCTGATCAGCCTGACGCGCTCGATCCAAGGCTTGCCGGGCGGAGACTTTCAGGTAGTCACGCTCGACGGCGATGCCGAAGCAATCGAGGCCCAGCCCGAGGCCGCGTTCGAGAACGTCGCAGGCCCGAACGACCTCGCTTATGTGATTTACACTTCCGGCTCGACAGGACAAGCCAAAGGCGTGGAATTGATTCACGCGGGCCTGTCGAACCTGGTCCGCTGGCATCATCGCGCATTTCAGGTGACTGCGGCGGATCGCGCCAGCGCGCAGTCCACGGTTGGATTCGATGCGGCTGTTTGGGAAATGTGGGCGTATCTCACCGCAGGCGCTAGTTTGCATCTTCCGGAAGCTTCAGTTCGCAACGATGCGAATGCTCTGCGCGACTGGATGGTCTCGCGTCGGATCACGATCTCATTCGCGGCCACGGCAATCGCAGAAAGACTGTTGCAATTGCAATGGCCGGCGGAAACAGCTCTGCGGTTCCTCTTGACGGGCGCCGACACGTTGAAGATTTATCCCTCGGTGCAATTGCCGTTCAGACTCGTAAACAACTATGGCCCGACGGAATGCACTGTGGTGAGCACGTCGGGAATCGTCCCAACCGAAAGCGTCGCGAATGAAGCGCCATCCATCGGCCGCGCGATTGATGGAGTAGAGATTCACATTCTGGATGACGAAAAACAGCCGGTTCGCGGAGACGCAGCCGGCGAAATCTACATCGGTGGCGTCGGCCTTGCCCGCGGATATAGGAACCGCCCGGACTTGACGGCGCAACGCTTTGTCGCCAACCCATCGTCTCCAAACTCCCGTCTGTATCGCACCGGAGATCTTGGCCGCTGGCTGCCCAACGGAGAGATCGCGTTTCTTGGCCGATTGGACGAGCAAGTGAAGCTTCGCGGATATCGCGTCGAGCCGATCGAAGTTTCAACCGTTCTGGCGCAGCATCCGGCAGTACAAAACTGTGTCGTCATCGCAACCGAAGACACGCCCAGCGAGAAGCAACTGATCGCATTTATCGTTCTTGCGACTGATGTGACCATATCCGCCAAAGGGTTGCGTGAACACTTGCGCCGCCGGGTGCCAGACTACATGGTGCCCTCGGCATTCATTGCCATTGACAGCTTACCAATCACGGAGCAGGGAAAAATCAACCGTTCGGCGCTGGCCAGCCTCAACGGAACCAGATTGCTGGACGAAGCCTACGTTGCCCCGCGCACGGTGGTCGAAGAAGAGCTGGTCAAAATTCTGGCTCGGTTACTGAAACTCGAGCGCGTGGGCGTGAACGACAATTTCTTTCTGCTTGGAGGGCACTCGCTGCTGGGAACACAAGTAATCGCACGCGTGAGCGAGACCTTCGGCGTCGATCTCACGCTGCTGAAGTTGTTTGACCATCCGACCGTCGCCGAAATGGCGGGCGAGATCGAGACCTTGATTCTCGCCAAAGTCGCAGAAGCATCGAAAATAAGTTCCACGGGAGAGCCGAAGACGCGTGTCTAGCGCCAACACATTGCCGCAAACGGAGAGCCGGGTGGACAGTAAAGACCGCACCATGAGTCTTTACCACCTGCTTGATCCGGAGGTGTTGGCCAATCCGTATCCGTTGTTCCGGCGCATGCGTTCGGAGGATCCGGTGCATTGGGACCCGTTCCTGCACGCCTGGGTGGTCACGCGTTATGCCGATGTGATGGATGTTCTGCTGAATTATTCGGCCGACCGTACGCCTACGCCGGCTCAACTCGATCAGATGGGGCTGTCGTCGCTGAATCCCATCGCTCGCGTGATGGTCCAGCAGATGCT
>DATAUY010000095.1:0-11805 GCA_036268025.1 Candidatus Sulfotelmatobacter sp.
ATTGGGAAGCTTGATTGTAACAAGTTAGGTTGTGAAAGCTGCTGCACGGATACGCGGGACCTGGCATGAATGACAGTGCAGCAATTTGCGTAGGCTGAATCAAAGCCGCACTGGTTGGACATTTTGGGACTTTGTCATCGATTTTTGACAAAATCCCTGCTGAGCGCGGCAAAAGCTGTGCTAACATCCGCGACATTGAGGTAATTATGGCCCGCCTTTCGGATCGGCGCCGGTCATCAGGCTCGAAGGCCCTAACCCGGTGTGAAGCGTCGGTTCGGCCCTGGGAACCGATTAAGTCCTACCTGCGGAAAAACCTCGTTTTCAGCCTCATTGCTTTAGTTTGCCTGAGCGCTTTCGCGTTTGGCCAGACGACCGACGTCAATGACGTTCACATTCAGCCACGAGAGGCCGAAAAGCCGAAAGACGCTCCCAAAGATAATCTGGTCGCGTCGACGGATGCGAAGAGCGGTTTGACTGCGCATGTACGTCCCATGAAGGTAGACGTGGACCTGGTGCTGGTTCCGGTGACGATCACGGATCCGATGAACCGGCTGGTGACCGGCCTCGAAAAAGAAAACTTCCAGTTATACGAAGGGAACTCGTCGCAGGAGATACGGACGTTTTCCAGCGAAGATGCTCCGGTGTCGCTGGGCGTAATTTTCGATTCGAGCGGCAGCATGAGCAGCAAGATGGACCGCGCGAAAGAAGCGGTCCTCGAGTTCTTCAAGACGGCGAACCCGCAAGATGAGTTTTTCATGATCACTTTCAACGATGAGCCGGATGAGATCACGGACTTCACCAGTTCCGTGGATGATATTCAGAACCGGCTGGTGTTCGCGATCCCCAGGCGCCGCACGGCGCTGCTTGATGCGATTTACATGGGCATCAGCAAAATGCGGCAGGCAAAATATCCGAAGAAGGCGCTGTTGATTATTTCCGACGGCGGCGATAATCACAGCCGCTACACCGAGAACGAGATCAAGTCGCTGGTGAAGGAAGCCGACGTGATGATCTACGCGATCGGCATATATGACCGCTATGCTTCGGCGATCGAAGAGCGCCTGGGACCGCAGCTTCTGAGCGACATCACGGAGTTGACCGGCGGCCGGGCATTCACGATCGACAATCCGAATGACCTGGGCGATGTCGCGACGAAGATCGGCGTGGAATTGCGCAATCAATACGTCCTGGGATATCGTCCGAGCAAAGTCGTGCGCGATGGCAAATGGCGTAAGATAAAAGTGAAATTGCTGCCACCGAAAGGATTGCCGCCTCTACGGGTGTATGCCAGAACGGGATATTACGCGCCTGCCCAATAGGGTCGCGAGGGGTCTGGTTCTTCTCATGTTTTTGATCTGCGCCGGGGCGCAGGTCTGTGTCCCAGCGTGGTCCCAGGCGGTTCCGACTTCCACTCCCGTTCAAAATCAGCTGGTGGCTTTGAGTTCCACTCCGGCTCAGACTCAGAGTTCAATTCAAGCTCAACCTACGAATTCAACTCCGCAACCGCCGCTGGGTCAAAATCCAAATCAGGACAAGCCGGCGGTTAAGCCGGGCGAAAAACCTCCTGTTACGGACGCGCAGCCGGACAAGCAAAACGAGCTGAATGACGAGGGCGTCTTCGTTTTGCGAAAAGATGTGGACGAAGTGATGCTGCACGCGTCGGTGATCGACGATAAGCAGCGCATGGTTACGAACCTCGACAAGTCTGCCTTCAGTGTTTTCGAAGACGGCAAGCCGCAGAACATCATTTCGTTTCATCACGTGGACATTCCGGTGGCGATGGGGATTGTCATCGACAACTCCGGCTCGATGCGCGAAAAGCGGGCCAAGGTCAACCAGGCGGCGCTGAATCTGGTGCGGTCGAGCAATCCGTCGGACGAAGTGTTTGTAGTGAACTTCAACGACGAGCAGTATCTCGATCAGGATTTCACCAACGATCTGCTGAAGCTCAAAGAAGCGCTGGAAAAGATTGACGCGCGTGGCGGGACGGCGATGTACGACGCGGTGGTGGCGTCCGCGAATCATCTGAAAGAGAACGGACGGCTGGAAAAGAAAGTGCTCTTCGTTGTGACCGACGGCGAAGACAACGCAAGCAACGAGACGCTGGAACAGGCAGTAAAGCAATTGTCGCAGGAGAATGGGCCGCAAGTGTACGCGATTGGAATCCTGGGGGATGAGGAGCATCCGAAGCGGGCGCGAAAGGCGCTGCAAATCCTTGCGGACCGCACGGGGGGCATCGCCTTTTTCCCGAAGACGCTCGATGAAGTGGATGAGATCAGCCGGACGATTGCGAAGGATATCCGGAATCAGTACGCGATCGGATACAAGCCGACCACTCCGAAACAAGCCGGAGATTTCCGGCAGATTCGCGTTGAGGCGAAGGCCAAGGGGCACGGGAAGTTGATGGTGCGCACGAAGACCGGATATTACCCGGGAGCGAAGGGCGTAGCGGGCGGGGCGAAGTAAGCTACAGCCGTTCCTGGCGCAGGCAAAATTCTATCGAGCTTTGCTCGACCGGACAGCCGAGGGGGGCTCTCCCCACATGATTTGGCTGGTCACTCTGGTTCCTTTCAGGGGCCTAGTTTCTCGAGTATCTGTCTGGCTTCGTCGATCAGCGCCGACTCTGCATCCAGCGCTTTCGCCACTCTGACAATTTCCCGATTGGCTTCGTCATATCTTTTCTGCTCGATTCCTTCCCGGACGCCTGGGATAGTCTTCACGCCATATCCGGTATAAACACCTGGCGCGTAGAGCAGGTGCTTGAACCAGGGGCGGCGGGGCAGGCCGTCGTCGTTGGTTAGTTTACGTTCGCTCTCGATCAGGCGGGCGTTCAGGGTTAGGAGCATATCTGCCTTGCTGTCGGCCAGTGAGGCTTGCTTCTGCGATAGAGTTTTCCGGTAACGGTCGGCGCTGCGCGTGAGCGCGTCGAGGGCGTTATGCATGGGCGCGAAGTCGAGATAAGGAGGTATTTCTTCGCGCGGCGGCGCTACGGTTGGGCGCTTCGGATCGTATGTTGCCTTGAAGACGCCTTCGTCTAATTCCTGATTGCGCTCGCGGATTTCTTCCTGCTTGTCGGAGAGCAGCTTCTCCAGTTCCTTCGTGTAGGTCTGAACGGTGTCGGCGAGGTCTATGTAGTCAAAGGGTAGGACCTCGGCATCGGCAAGGCGCATCACGGACGTTCCCACGGTTTGTGATAGCGCGCGGCCATAGACGAAATCCGTATCGGAGAAGTGCGTGTACCAATAAAAATCATCATAGATTGAATGATAGACGCCCTGGTCGACTTCGCCTTCATAGCTGAGATCGAGTGACGCGATGCCGATGTGATCGATGAATCCGGTGTAGTCGCTGCCGGAGCCGAGCGCGTCAATGCGAAGATCGCCGCGCTGGCGGAGTTCTTTGCGATCGTCGGCAGATTTAGCTTGCGAGATTCTGGAAAGTTGCAGGCGCTGCCAGACCGACATGTTCGTTTCGGGATCTTCGATGTCGCGGGCAACGCCGTTAATGAACTTCTCGAGAGTGTGTGAACCGCTCGCGTTGAGCAGCCCGCGGTCGTTGCCGTCGGTGTTGATGTAGACCGCCGCGTGCTGGCGGAGTTCATCGGCATGGGCCTCGACCCATTCGGTTGAGCCGAGCAGCATAGGTTCTTCCCCGTCCCATGCGGCATAGATGATGGTGCGGCGCGGCTTCCATCCCTGCTTGAGCAATGCACCGAGGGCACGGGCCTCTTCGAGCAGCGGAGCCTGGCCGGAGATCGGATCTTCGGCTCCATTGACCCATCCATCGTGATGATTGCCGCGGATGATCCATTCATCCGGCGCGACGCTGCCGGGAATCTTAGCGATGACGTCGTTGACGGGCTTGAGGTCCCAGTTAAATTCGAGTTTCAGGTGAACTCTCGCAGGACCGGGGCCTACGTGGTAGGGAATGGGAAGCGATCCGCGCCAGTCTTCCGGAGCCATCGGGCCTTTGAGCGCAGCAAGCAGCGGCTGCGCGTCGCCATAGGAGATCGGCAGGACGGGAATTGTGGTGATACTCTTCGCTTCCTTCAGAGAAAGGCGCTTGTGCTCGGGCGATGCGACGTAGCCGGGAGTGAGCGGATCGCCGGGGCTATTGGAGGCGAAGTCCATGACGCTGCCGCGTTGCACTCCATTGGGATTGCGCATGGGGCCTTGCGGAAAGACATCGTCGATGCCGTATCCGTCGTCGCGGGGCTCGGAGTAGATGAGGCAGCCGATGGCTCCGTGCTCAGCGGCAACTTTCGGCTTCACGCCGCGCCAGGAATGGTAGTACTTCGCGATGACGATTGCACCTTTCACCGAAATACCGAGGCGGTCGAGTTTTTCGTAATCTTCGGGCTGTCCGTAGTTGACGAACACGAGCGGCGCGGTCACATCGCCGTCGGTGGAGTAGGCGTTGTAGGTGGGGAGTTGTTCGGACTTCTGGTTCGAGGTTGGATCGATTGCGATCGCCGGCTCTTCCAGTTTCGCGGTGAACTTCGTGGGCTCGACCATTTCGAGCACGCGGACCTTCGGCGTAGGGAAAAGAACGTCGAAGGTTTCGATGTGCGCGTCCAATCCCCATTCCTTGAAGCGGGCGAGGATCCACTCGGCATTGTCCTTGTCGTAAGGTGACCCGACGTGGTGCGGGCGCGCGCTCAAGCGCTGCATATATGCGCGCAGATTCGCGGGGTCGGGAATCGAGCGAAATTTCTTTTCCCAATCACGCTCGGTTTGGCTGGAGCGCAGAGAGTAGCCATCGAGATTCGCTTCGTCGGCTCCGAGAGAGACACAGGGAATGAGCGAGAAGAGCAGAAGGACGGCGGCGCAGCGTCGCATGGGCTTCCTTTTCGGCAGATTTGTGGCGGCTCATTATAGCGGGAGGGTTGATGGGAAGCTGGATCGGGTGTCCAGCACACGCGAACCTGTTACCGATGGCACCTCGATATTGACGCCGGCTGATTGACGATCCCATGCGTGCTGCGTACCCTGTAAGGTGTCGTTGAAAATTTCTGAAATGTCCCGCCTGCGCGTCGCCGACGACATTACTCAACTGGTCGGCGAGACTCCTATGTTGCAGTTGAAACGGCTGGTTCCGGCCGGCTCCGCGGACGTTTTTGCCAAACTGGAGTACCTGAATCCGGGCGGCAGCGTGAAAGACCGCGCGGCGATTGGGATCATCCGGCAGGCGGAAGAAGATGGATCGCTGCGGCCGGGCGGAACGATCGTCGAGGCGACGGCGGGGAATACCGGGATTGGGCTGGCCCTGATCGGCGTGAATCGCGGATACAAAGTGAAGCTGTTTGTGCCGGAGCGGTTTTCGGAGGAAAAGGTCAAGATCATGCGCGCCCTCGGCGCGGAGGTGGTGCGCACTCCCGATACCGAGGGCATGCAGGGCGCGATAAGACGGGCGAAGGAATTGGTCGCTGCCAATCCGTCATCCTTCATGGCCGGGCAGTTCGAGAACATGGCGAATCCCGAATATCACTATCGGACGACTGCGCACGAAATCTTCGAGCAGATGGATGGTCGAGTGGACGCCGTTGTGCTTGGCTGTGGGACCTCGGGAACTTTCTCTGGCGTGGCGCGATATTTGAAGGAGCAGATGCGCGGAGTGCTCGCGTATGCGGTCGAGACGCAGGGATCGATTCTGGGCGGAGGGCCTCCGGGACCCCATAAAGTGGAGGGAATCGGGGCAAGCTTCATCCCGAAGACGTTTGACCGGTCGGTGTGCGATGGAGTGCTGATGGTCACCGACGATCAGGCATTCGGCATGGTGAAGACTTTGGCTGCCACGGAAGGTGTGCTGGCGGGATCGAGCGGGGGCGCTGCGGTGTATGCGTCGCTTAGCGTGGCGAAAAAGTTGGGGGCGGGGAAGCGCGTGGCGACGGTGATTCCGGATTCGGCGGAACGCTATTTGTCGAAGAAGATCTTTGAGGGCGGGGCGTAGGGAAACCCGGCCACGGATTTTCACGGATTACGCGGATAAAAATTACAAATGAAAAAAGAGAAGCAGCTCGGTTTTGCCACTCGGGCCATTCACTGTGGCCAGGAGCCTGATCCGTTGACTGGCGCGGTGACGGTGCCGATTTATCCGACGTCGACGTATGTGCAGCAGGGAATCGGCGAACACAAGGGGTATGAATATTCGCGAGTGTCGAATCCGACGCGTACGCGACTGGAGCAGAACCTGGCCGCGCTCGAAGGCGGTGAGGCGGCGCGTGTGTTTGCCAGCGGGATGGCGGCGATCCATGCGATTGTTACGATGCTGAAGGCGGGCGATCACGTCGTGTGCGGGAATGATTTGTATGGCGGGACGCCGCGGTTGTTCAACCAGGTGATGGCGGAGTTCGGGCTGGAGTTTTCTTATGTGGATACGTCCGATGCCGCGAACGTCGAGCGCGCGATCCGCAAGAACACTCGCATGGTGTATGCGGAGACGCCGACAAATCCGCTTATGAGGATCAGCGACCTGGCTGAGATCAGCGCAATCTGCCGGCGAAAAAAGGTTTGGCTGGTTGTGGACAACACATTCATGTCTCCGTATTTTCAGCAGCCGCTGGCCCTGGGCGCGGACATGGTGGTGCACTCGACGACAAAATTCCTGAATGGACACAGCGACGGCCTAGGCGGCGTTGTCGTGTGCAAACATGCAGAACATGCGGAGAAACTGGCGTTCCTGCAAAAAGCGTCGGGCGCGATTCTTTCCCCATTTGAGTGCTGGCTGGTGTTGCGCGGTGTGAAAACTTTGGCTGCGCGCATGGAGATTCATGACCGCAGCGGGCGCATCGTTGCCGATTTTCTTTCGAAGCACAAGAAAGTTAAGAAAGTTTTTTATCCCGGGCTGGCGGACCATCCGCAACATTTGTTGGCAAAGCGGCAGATGAGCGGCTTTGGGTCGATGATTACGTTTGAGACTGGATCGTTCGCGAATGCGAACAAGATGCTTAAGAAAGTTCGCGTGTGCTCGCTGGGAGAATCGCTAGGTGGCGTGGAAACCCTGATTTCGCATCCGGCAACAATGACTCACGCGGCGCTTGGTGTGAAAGGCCGCAAGGCGATCGGCATCACCGATGGGCTCGTGCGGATTTCGGTGGGAATCGAGGATGTGGATGACATTCTCGATGATTTGGATCAGGCGCTGAGCGCGATCTGAAACCCTGGCCACGGATTTCCACGGATAACAATCGATGGTGGAGGGGCGGACGCCCTCGTCCGCCAGCGAGTGGCACAAATCTTGGCGGATGCATTTGTGGCGCTGCCTCCCCGGACGAGGGCGTCCGGGGCTCCACGCATTAACCGGGGTTCCACGAACTGACATGACTCAGCATCAGCAAAGTTCGCGCGAGTGGAATTCCTCCGTTTACCATCGGCTCTCGGGCCCGCAGGTGAGTTGGGGGAAAAAAGTTTTGTCTCGCCTCTCTCTGTGCGGAGATGAAGTTGTCCTCGATGCAGGCTGCGGAACCGGACGTTTGACTGCTGACCTACTGCAAGCTTTGCCGCACGGGCGCGTGGTCGGAATTGATCTGTCTCAGAACATGCTGCGCTCGGCGAGTGAGCACCTTTCAGCACAATCGAATGCGCAAGTCGGGTTGGTGGCCTGTGATCTGCTGCATCTTCCGTTTCAGAATGCATTTGATGGAATCGTGAGCACCGCGGCTTTTCATTGGGTGCTCGATCATGACCGCCTTTTCTTGAGTCTGCGGCGCGCATTGAAGCCGGGTGGATGGCTTATGGCGCAGTGCGGCGGAGGACCCAACGTTAAGCGCTTGCGTGACCGGGCGGACGTGCTGGCAGCGACTCCGGAGTTCGCGCAGTTCTTTGCGGAGTTTCGCGAGCCTTGGCTTTTTCAGGATGCGGACGGAGCGGCCGCGACTTTGCGACGGGCTGGTTTCGTGGATGTGGAAACTTCGGTGGAACCCGCGCCTACCGTGATGAAGGATGCGGCGCACTTCGATGAATTTGTGCGGAACATTGTCTTGCGCACCCATTTACAACAGATTCCAGACCAACAACGCCGTGCGCAATTTATGGAACGGTTGACAGAGCAGGCGGCGCAGGATGATCCGCGGTTCTTGCTGGATTATTGGCGGTTGAATTTACGGGGCAGGATTCCAGCGTAGTTGTCTTTCACCGTTCACGGCTGCGCTTCCTGCTTCTTTACCGAGTCCGCTAGCCAGCTCAAATACTCTGGACTTCCATCTTCAATCGAAATCGCAATGCATTCCGGCACGTCATAAGAATGGAGTTCGACGATTGCATCGCGCACGCTGGCGAAATTTTCCGCGGTTGTCTTGATCAGCAGCAACCATTCGCGGCTGGACTCCACCTTACCTTGCCAGCGATAAATGGATTCGATCTGCGGAACGATGTTCACGCAGGCGGCGAGTTTGTGCTCGACGACATAATGCGCGATTTTGCGGGCCTCTTCTTCCGAGCCCGTGGTGGAGAGGACGATTCGCTTGTCGGTCATATAAAATCAGCCGTCTGTATGAGAGATGTCAGCTATCAGCCGTCAGCTTTCAGCAAGACCGCGCTGAGAGCCGGCTCTCGAAACAGCCGACTATCGCAACACCTAAGCGGAGCACGATCATGCTAACGCAAATCAAGTTTGGCACATCGGGATGGCGCGCGGTGATGGCCGAGGAGTTTACGTTCGCCAATGTGCAGCGCGCCGTCACGGGAATTGCTCGCTATGTGGCATCGCAGAAGCCGCAGGGCGCGCGAGTGATTGTAGGTCGCGATCCGCGGTTTCTGGGTGAGACGTTTTGCTCGATGGCGGCGGAAATCTTGTCCGCGCACGGGGTGACGCCGGTGGTTGCGGCCGATCCGGCGCCGACCCCGGCATTCGCATACGCGGTGATCTTCAATAAAGCCGATGGCGTCATCAACTTTACGGCTTCGCATAATCCTCCGGAGTACAACGGGATCAAGTTTTCCACGCCGGACGGGTGCCCGGCTTTGCCCGAGGTGACGAAGAAGATTGAAGCCGAGATCGTGGCCGCCGATGGCGCTCCGGGGGCCGAGCCATCGCCGGCAGAGACGTTGCCAGCAACGTCTCTACAGCCGAAGGCAGATTATCTCAAGCGGCTTGGGGAAACCATCGATCTGGCCGCGATCAAGAAGGCCGGGTTGAAGGTGGTGTTCGATCCGATGTGGGGTGCGGCTCGCGGATATTCGGACGAGCTATTGCGTGGCGCGGGTGTGCAGGTGGCGACAGTGCACGACTATCGTGACGTTCTGTTCGGAGGGCATGCCCCGGAGCCGGACGATCATCTGCTGGAAGATTTGCGAAAGAAGATGAAGGAGACGGGTGCGCAGATCGGCATTGCGACCGACGGGGACGCCGACAGATTCGGAGTCGTTGACGCCGATGGAACGTTCCTTCAACCGAACTTTGTGATCGCGCTGCTTTTCGATTACCTCGTCGAGAGCCGCGGATGGAAGAATGGCGTAGCCAAGTCGGTTGCGACCACAAATCTGATCAACGCGCTCGCGCAGAAGCATGGCGTGGAATTGTACGAAACCCCCGTGGGCTTCAAGTACATCGGCGAGCTGATCATGCAGGACAAGATTGCGATCGGCGGGGAGGAAAGCGCGGGCTTGTCGATCCGGCATCACGTCCCCGAGAAGGATGGCGTGCTGGCGGGGTTACTTTGCTGCGAGGCGGTAGCGAAGCGCGGCAAGTCATTGGGCGAGCAATTGAGGGAGATCAGTAACCAGGTTGGTTCCTACTATCCACAGCGCGATAACTTCCGATTGACGCCGGAGGTGAAGACGAAGTTCACTGAGAAGTTAAAGTCTGATCCGCGCGATTTTTGCGGGCATACGGTCAGCGAGATCGGGCGGAAGGACGGATTGAAGCTGGTCTTCGACGACGGATCGTGGGTTTGCTATCGACTGTCAGGGACCGAGCCTGTGGTGCGTGTGTATTCCGAGGCGCGCAGCCAGCGCGGATTGGAAAAGTTGAGCACGGCGGCAAAAAACTGGATTTTTGAATAGGATTTCCCGTGAAGCGCTTGGCCAGATTAAGCCGATTTTCGCAGCCTCAGGACGGGTTGCGTGCGGTCGCGGAGCGGGCTCCCCAAGCCGAGGCGATGGTCGCGTCCTGGATTGAAGTCGTGCGTCCTTACGCAATGCGCATTTATATGCTGCGGAGGCGCGTCGCCACTCTTGCGGTAATTGTGCTGGCTGGAGCTCTCTTCGTGCACGTGATGTTCGGGGCGAATGGGATGGTGGTCTACAAGCAGAAGCGCGCTGAGTATCAGGAACTGCGGAAGCAAATCGTGCAACAGCAGGCGGAAAACGACCGGTACACGCAACAGATCCAGGGATTGAAGAGCGATCAGTCAGCGATTGAAAAAGAAGCGCGCGAGCAGTTCGGTTATGTCCGAAAGGGAGAAGTTGTTTATGTGCCGGGCGCTCCCGTTAAGACGACTCCACCTTCCAATCACACCGCGAAAAAATAACGTGCGGGGTTCAACATCCGCGCAAACCTTCGTGGTTCCTCTTCCGTTGGGCTGACAATTCGTGGATAACCCTGTGGTATATTCCTCGTGCCTCATTCAGGAATGAGCGGGATTTTGTTGCCCAGAAGACGACTACTCCCGACGCAGGACTCTGCTGTTTGGGGCCGCAAAGGGAAGTCGACATTGAATTTCACACATTGAATTTCACATAAGGAGAACAACCGGCCATGAAGAAAGTTTTCGCGATTTGTCTCGCTGTATTTTTCTTGCTCGCTTTGTCCGCGATGGCGTTTGACGACATGGGAAAGAGCACGACCGTCAACGGATGGATCTCCGACGACAAGTGCGGCGCCAAGGGCGCGAACGCGGGTGCCGAAGGCTGCACGAAAAAGTGCCTGGCGGGCGGAGCCAAGATGGTTGTGGTGACCGACGGCGATTCGAAGGTCCTCGCCGTCGATAACCCGGATGCCCTGAAAGGGCATGCGGGACACCACGTTGCGGTCACCGGCGAGGTGGCGAAAGACTCGATTCACGTGGAAAGCGTGAAGATGCTGTAAGGACAGAGACTCTTCAAATTGTGAGAGCGGCCTGCGGGCCGCTCTTTGTATTTTGTGATTGAGTGATCGGGTGATTGAGCGATTGAAAAGCGACTTGGGCTCAGAACAAAGATTCAATCGCTCGATGGCTCAATCACTCAATCGCAAAATCTATCTGACTACACCTTCCAGCGGCGAGCTTGCAGTCGCGTAGAGCTTCTTGGGCATGCGGCCTGAAAGATAAGCCTGGCGTCCGGCCAGCACCGCATGTTTCATGGCTTCGGCCATGAGCACCGGGTCCTGTGCGTTGGCGATGCCCGTGTTCATGAGAACGGCGTCTGCGCCGAGTTCCATCGCGATTGCGGCATCGGACGCGGTACCGACTCCGGCGTCAACGATCAGAGGAACTCCGGTGATCATCTCGCGCAGAATCCTGATGTGGGCCTGATTCTGGATGCCCATGCCGCTGCCGATGGGTGCGCCGAGGGGCATGATCGTGGCGGCTCCGGCGTCAATGAGTCGCCTGGCGAAGACGATGTCGTCAGAGGTGTAAGGAAGAACGGTGAAGCCTTCCTTCACCAGCACACGCGTGGCTTCGAGCGTCGCCTGCACGTCGGGATAAAGCGTCGCCTGGTCGCCAATGACTTCGAGCTTGACCCAATCGGAGAGACCGACTTCGCGGCCGAGGCGCGCGGCGCGAATGGCATCGTCGGCCGTGTAACATCCGGCAGTATTGGGAAGCAAAAAATATTTCTTGGGATCGATGTAGTCGAGCAGCGATTCCTTGTTTCGGTCGAGGTT
>DATAUY010000096.1:0-35957 GCA_036268025.1 Candidatus Sulfotelmatobacter sp.
GGATTGGCGAATCTTCGCTTTGCTATCTACGGTTCGTATCCGACATCACGAATCTCTTAGCTGTAGGGTTTAACACAGCATCCCGATTAATCAGAATATCGCTTGGGCCTACGGAGATTTGAGGAATTGCCTGGAATTTGCTTCGTTACTATAAAATGTTTCTGGCCAGAGTATCGTACGCAAGGAAGCCTTATGTTTGACCGCTTCTCGAGTTCGGCGCGATCTGTGGTTTTCCGCGCACGGGACATTGCGCGATCCAAAGGTCGAGCATTCATTGAGCCTGAACATATCTTGTTGGCGCTGACGGAACTTCACTCTAAATTGTTTGAAAGACTTGCCGATAACCTCATTGATCTCCAATCGGTTCAAATCGAATTAGCACAACTAACAAGACCATCACATGCCTCATTCGGGCCGACTAAATTGCGATTCAATGAACAGTCTAAATGTGTGATGCAAGCTGCGACGCGAGAGGCACGCTCTTGTTGGGAACAGTGGGAAGCTGGACGACGAAAACATGGTCAACTGGCGCCCGAAGATCAAAGTTACTGGGAAGCTCGTTTGAGGCGGCCAATCCCAAGTGCAAAGTTTTCCCAATGGCTCGTGCGATGGATGCTGCGAAGAACGTGGGAAGTAGACGAGCGCCACCTATTGCTCGGTCTGCTTAAAGGGTCCGAATATCAGGGAGTTTCAGTTCTTACAAAGCGGGGCGTGAGCTTCGAAGCGGCTCGTCAATGGCTTTGCGCGACTAGTGCGTGAATGCAGCAGCGGGGGGCTGGCTGTGGTTTTTCAACACGTTGTTCCCCTTCGGGCGTGTGGCCGGGCCTTTGAACTCCTCAATTTAAAAAAACTGCGGGTGCCCCGCTTCTGCGCTTTTTGTAGGGGCGGGAACGGCGCTTCCGGCGGCAGGAGATTTTGACACCCGAGTCGCCTACGCTGCCTGGTTGCGAACTGGAAATTTCACTCCACCCACATTTGCGCGCAGCGGGGGCAGGCTTCGGCGAGCAGATCGTACCGATCGAGCATCATGTCCCGCCCTTCGCAAAGAACGCGAAGAATGGGTACCCTTGTTCTTCGAGGTGTCCAAGAGAAAAGGGCAGGGCCACCCGCCATAGGAAATGATTAAGTTCAATCTGAGATTGAATCCAATGGGATGCCTGCGCGTCGCTAGGGCGTTGTTGTTATCCACAATTCCCTTTGCTGCTTCGGCGCAAACTCCTCAGCCGATCCCAATCGAAACCGCGCTTCCTCGGTTTCAGTTTCTTCAGAAACCTGGGCCGTATCCGGTAGGCTTAAGATTGGTGAATCAGTACGATCCCTCGCGAAAGTCTCCTGTCTTAGCTGTGGACCATTTCAAAGCAGCTAAAAGCGACAAAGGGCGCCCTCTGCAGACGCTCATCTGGTATCCAGCACTGCCAAGTGGGATCAAGTCAATGAACGTTGGCGACTATGTGGCGTTAGCAGATACCGAGATTTCATTCGATGCGCCTGATCCGGAGCATAACAAATGGCGTACACGATTAAAGAGTTCCTTCGATGTCCCGCTGTGGGCCGTGCGCGATGCAAAAATGGCGGAGGGACACTACCCAGTTCTCATTTACGCTCCCAGCGATTCATCCATTGCATGGGAGAATGCTGATCTGTGCGAGTACCTTGCAAGCCACGGCTATGTCGTTCTTGCTAGTCCTTCAATGGGAGCGTCAACGCGCGATATGACTGACGACTTGGCGGGAATTGATACGCAAGCTCTCGACATCTCATTTCTTATTTCTTATGCAGCTAGGCTGCCTGACACGGATTCATCGAACGTCGCCGTGGTGAGCTTTAGTTGGGGAGGAATATCGAGTTTGTTCGCTGCTGCGCGCGACCCCCGCATTCAGGTCTTGGCTGAGATGGACGGCAGCATGCGCTACTATCCCGGACTGGTGGCCGACGCTGGAGATATTCATCCAGAGCAGTTGAACACGCCACTCCTATTTTTTACCGCAAACAATATGAGTTACATTGAGGATCTTGATGCGTACCACGGTCCGCCAAATGAAAGAACAGGACCCAGCGTTCTTAACGCATGGACGCACGCCGATGCCACAACTATAAACATGGTGGGCATGTCCCATCCTGAATTCTGTTCCATGTTTCAGCGCACGAAAAACGCCGCAACATTCGCGGAAGACGAGGTCGCCGATTATGGACGGGAAGACGCAAACACAAGTTATTCGTGGGTTGCACTTTACATGCTTCAGTTTCTGAATGCCTACGTCAAGCATGACGCTCCGGCGAGGGCGTTTTTGGGAAGAACTCCCGCTGAAAATGGCGTCCCCAGGCACATCATGGAAATCAGATTCAGCCCGAACTCGTTTGCCGAGATAATGCGATTGGCAGCTCGAACGGGAGAAGAGAGCGCGTGGAAAGCGTTCCAGAGTTTCGCTGCCAATCCCATGCACCGTTACATGACTGGAGAAGAGAGGACGATAAATAGGCTGGGCTATGCCTTCCTTCAGGAAAAAGACCCTTGGTCAGCCGTCGTGCTGTTCAAATTGATTACAAAGGCCTATCCCGATTCCGCGAATGCGTGGGACAGCCTTGGAGATGGTTACGAGGCGACGAACGATATCCAAGATGCGCGTATGGCATATGCGCGGTCTGTCGAGTTGAATCCTGACAATGAGCACGCGAAGGGTGAGCTGGCTAAATTGCGCAAATAGCGTCTACGAGATGGCCGAGGCACTGCCCGCTGGTTAGGGTTGCAATTGGGGGGTACATTACGCCTAAAGTGGCGTGATTGAGCGAGAATGACGGTTGAAGCACCACTCAAATGATTGAGTAGCCACGAAATTGGCTCTGTACCCCCAATTCGGGACCAGGGGGTCGGAGGTTCAAATCCTCTCTCCCCGACCAATAATTTCTCCATGCAGTTCACGGGATTCGTTGGCAATCATCGGCAAGGGAGTAAGCTCCGCAGCAATTCGAAAAACTCAATACCTTCATGCCCAGGCGTCATATTTCCACTCGTCCGGAATCAAATAGCACCCTGTTCTTAACTTTGATTGACACGTCTAACAGATAACGGCGGACGGCGTCGCGATCGATTTCGATTCCAAGTCCGGGAGCATCAGGCACGCTGACGTAACCTTCGGCATCACGTTGCAGATGGTTCGAAGTAAGCTCCACGGCGAGTGGTTTTGGAGAAAGCGGGTACTCGCAGATTTCATCCGCACGCAAGCCTGCATAAGGCTGCAGCGATGCGCTGAGCGCGAGGTGCGACGTAAACGTGTGATTCACGAACGTCACGCCCTTTGACGACGCGTAGTCGGCAACCCGCTTTGCGGGACCGATGCCGCCAACGCGTCCCGTATCGATCTGGATAAAACTTACCCTTCCATAATCGATGAGGTGGCGCGCCATATAAAAGTTATGCGCTCCCTCGCCTCCCGCCAGTTTGATTCCGCCCTTTCTGGCAAGGGCGGCATAAGCATCGAGGGCGCTGGTATGAAACGGTTCCTCCAGCCACACAGCGCTTACTTCGGTCAGCTTGGTAAGGCGCGCGGCCGCCGCCTCGACATTCTCGCCAAAGATCTGTCCAACATCCACCAGCAGCAGCGCCTCTTTGCCCAGACCTTCCCGTGCCGCCTGAAAATGATCGTTGTCGGTCTTCAGGTCGGACCGGCCAATCGGCCCCCATCCAAACTTGACTGCTCGAAAGTTTTGCGCGCGCGAAGTGGCCGCCAACCTATACGTTTCTTCCGGCGTTTCTCCGAACAACTGGGAAGCATAGGGAAGCTTGCGATAGGCCTGCTTGTATCCCATGAGCTTCCAGACAGGCTCTCCGCGCGCTTTCCCGAGCAGGTCCCAGAGTGCGATCTCGACTCCCGACCAGGTGTGAGGCGCCTGCAAAAGATCCATGCTGTCGAGTTCGATCCGGGCAGCAATGCGCGAGATGTCTTCCGGCCCTTCAAGGTTTTGCCCGAGGACCGAGGCCGCTACGGGGCGGCAAGCGCCATGCGACATGGGGCACACAAATGCCGCAATGGAAACCAGCGGAGAGGCTTCGCACTCGCCCCATCCGATATGACCGCCGGCGGCGACGCGCACGAGCAGCGTATCCTGGCTGCCATCGCCTGCGGTCGTCACTTCCGGCATCGAGAGATAAAAGAAGTCGACCGCTTCAATCTTCACGCGCAACTCCCATCGAGCAATCAGCTTTTCATCTGTGCTCTGAACTTTGTACACCTGTTCGCGGCAGTCCCCAATTCAGAACCCGGCTAAAAAGATCATTAAACCGATCTTTACGGGCGAACGCCTGCGAAGGGCGCAGTGAACTGAATTATGAGTGAGGGCCGGGTGGAGAACAGCCGGGTGCTTATCCCTAAATTGATGAAAAGAATGGTAGGCCCGAATGGATTCGAACCATCGACCTCTTCCGTGTCAAGGAAGCGCTCTAGACCAGCTGAGCTACGGGCCTACAGAGTACTGCAAAACAAATGGTTTCTCTTGCGGTCGATGATTAGTTTAGCATGCCACGTCCGGCATCCTCGGCTGCGCCCGAAGAGATCTTTAAGTCGACTCCGCCAACACGAGGGCTTTGCTGGAGACCCGGCGCAACAAGTCAGGCGATTTCATTCTCTGACAATATTTCTCAAGCTCCGGTCGCGGCCCCTTCCATTGCAACTCATCTAACGACTCGAACACCGGTACGTCCAGGCGCAACGTTGCCAGCGTGCGAAACAGGAGCGCCTCGTCCCATGCGCTGAAAAGCGATTCTGCCAACGGACGCGCCCTCCGAATCATTGGGTCCCAGTGCCGCCAATCCTTCGGAACGCCTTCAAGATGACCGTACCTCGACAAAACCGCCGCAGCGGCTTTTTCTCCCCAGCCCCTGATTCCCGGATAGCCATCCGCACTGTCACCAACAACAGCGAGGTAGTCGGGAATCGACTCTGGGTGCACGCCAAACTTCTCTACGACACCGGCCTCATCGCGCACGATGTTTCGCCGCCGGTCGAGTTGGACGACACGAGTCCCCTCTATGCTCTGGCTTAGGTCTTTGTCCGGCGTGCAGATAAATACCTGTTTCACGCGCTCATCTTTCGTTGCTTTGAACGCAGCGGATGCCAGGGCATCGTCCGCCTCAAACTCGACTTCCGGCCAGACCAGTATTCCCATCGCCTGCAGTGCGTCCTCAAGGATCGGGAATTGCGACAGCAACTCCGGCGGCACGCCTTCACTGGTCTTGTATTCGGAATAAAGATCGTTGCGAAAAGATTCCACAACATGATCGGTCGCCACACCGACGTGAGTGGCGCCACTTTCAATCATCGAGAAGATGGAAGCGAGCACTCCTCGCGCCGCCCCGATCTCCTGCCCGCTGGCATCAACCGACGATGGCACGGCGAAGAAGTGGCGGAACAGTTCGTACGTTCCGTCGACGAGGTAAACGTCCATGCGGGTGTCCCATTTCTCGCGCCCTTTGCGCGAGAAGCGAGGAATTTCCTCTCCCTGAAATCCGGCAGCCTTATGGCTTGTCCATCGCCATGAATAAATTGTTAAGCGACTCCGACAGCGTCGGATGCGCATAGGTCGCGTCGCGCAGGGCAGTGTAAGGCAACTTCCCCATCATTGCCGTCTCCAGCACCGACATGACTTCCCCGCCCTCGATGCCAAGCACGGCCGCACCCAGAATCTGATTCGTATCCGCATCGACGATGGCCTTCATGAAGCCGCGGGTCTCGTCCACTTCTAATGCACGTGCCACGGAGGTCATCGGCAGCTTCGCCACGCGAGTCTTACGGCCTTGCGCGCGCACTTCCGTTTCCGTCAAGCCGACGCGGCCAAGCTGCGGATCAATGAACACGCAATACGGCACCATTCGATCTTTGGTCGACGCAAATTTCTTTTCGATCACCGTGGAACGGATGATCCGGAAGTCATCGTACGAAATATGCGTGAATGCCGGGCCGCCTTTGATGTCGCCAAGCGCATAAACACCGTCCGCAGTCGTTTCCAGGCGATCGTTCACCTGAATGAATCCGTGGTGGTCGAACGCAACTCCAGCCGCAGGGAGATTAAGAGTGTCGGAATTCGCTACCCTGCCTGTCGCCACCAACAGATGCGAGCCTGCGAGCGCTCTTGAGGTCCCAGAGACTTCGACTTGCAATTCGATACTTCCGCTTGAGGACTGCGTCACTCGGATCGCTTGCGCCTTCAGGAAAACTTCTATCCCATCCTCTCGCAGAATCTTCGTGACTTCTTCCGCCACGTCCGAATCTTCGTGCATGAGCAACTGCGGGCCGTTCTGAACGATTGTCACCCGGCTCCCGAATCGTCGAAACATCTGCCCGAATTCCAGCCCGATGTACCCGCCGCCGAGAACCAGAAGATGATCAGGGACCGCATCAAGTTCCATGATTGAAATGTTGTCGAGAAACGGCACGCGTTCGAGGCCCTCAAGCTTCGGCACCGATGCGCGCGTCCCGGCATTGATGAAGATTTTGTCGGCAGAGAGCAAGCGTTCTCCATCATCCTTCAATCTCACCGTGACACCTCTCGGTCCGCGGAAGCTCGCCGTTCCAAAGATGAGGTCGAGATTTTGGGCCTTTTCAATTCCCTCCTGGCTTCCGTTACGGAAGGTGTCGACGATGTCGCGCTTGCGCTGGCGGACTTTCTCCAAATCCACGCTGACAGGGCCGGTGTTCACGCCGTAATCCGAAGCCCGCCTCGCCAGGTAAGCGACGCGCCCGCTCGCGACCATCGTCTTGGTCGGCGTGCATCCTTCGTTCACGCAGGTACCGCCCACATGGCTGCGCTCGATCAGTGCGGTGCGCATGCCGGCGCCGGCAAGTGCCGTCGAAAGTGGCGTACCGGCTTGCCCCGCGCCGATCACAATTGCGTCGTATTTTTCTGAAGCAGGCATTATTAGTTCGTGCTTAGTTCGGGCTCTTTAGAAGCGGGAGGCTAGGAATACGCCGAGCGCGATCGCAACAATATCTTCGGGAATGGCAATTGCAAAATCAGGAACCCGCAGGCCGCGAACAAGTCCCACCCGCGCATGATATCCGCCGAACGCACCGATCAACGCACCAATCACTCCCATCAACGCGCCCAGCCAGAGCGCGTTGCCTCCGGCGACACCGAGACATGCTCCACTCAGCGCACCGGTGACAATTCTTGCAGAAAGTCCGACGGCAGCCGTGCGCGAAGGCGTGTTGGGGAGTTGATCGGCGACGAGTTCGAACAATGCCAGGACGGTGAAAATCCCGACGGCCCAGTTGGAACCCATAAAGGCCAGCGGAGAGCCTTGAAGATGAATCCACCCCAAATGCGCAGCCCAAGCAACCACCGCGGGTGCAGTGAACGATCGAAGCCCGGCGACAACGCCGATGCCAAGAGCAAGCAGCACAGCCAGACTCATCGATTTCTCCCTGAAAGGATCTCTAATCCCCACCCGGCGCAATCGGCAGCCAAACCTGAAAGCGCGTGTCTCCCGGAACCGAGCGTACCTGGATATCTCCGTGATGCTTCTTCACGAGCCGCTGTACCGTGTCGAGACCGAGGCCGGTTCCCTCGCCCACCGGCTTCGTCGTGAAAAACGGCTCGAAGATATGCGGCAGAACTTCGGCTGGAATCCCGGGCCCGTTATCGTCGATCTCTACTACTACGCAATCATCTTCGCGATAAGTCCGCACACGCAGTTCTCCAGTGCCTTTCATCGCGTCAATCGCATTGTCGATCAGGTTCGTCCAGACCTGGTTCAGTTCGCTGCCAAAGGAATTTACCAGCAGCGGGATCTTCTGATAATCGCGCTGCACGGTAACGCCCTTCTTCAGCTTGTGATTCAGAATGGTCAGGGTTGTTTCAAGGGTCTTTACGATGTCAACATTTTGCACCGGCGCCTGGTCCATGTAAGTGTATTCCTTGATGGCGCCGACCAATTCGGAAATGCGAGAAGCGCTGCTTTCAAGTTCCTTTAACAATCCGAAAATCTCGATGGACGTCGAAATCCGCACGAGCGCCGCCCGCGCAGAGTCCGGGTCGAGAGATGCGAACAACTGTTCGAGCGTGTCAGGCTTGAAGTTTTGTTTGGCGAGGTCCGCGGCAAGCTGCCACATGTCATTCTGTCCATGACTGCGTAACAGCGAATCGATTTGCTCTTCAAGATCGCTCGCTGTCAGCGGATCGGGCGGCGGCCCTTCCGTATGTAACAGCGTGTCTTCCACTTTTTCGATTTGCGATTTCTGCTCGGCGTTAAGGTTGCGCCGGCCTAACTCGACGCTCGCGTTGCGGATGCGCAGGATCAAGTCTCGCAGTTGGCTCGCCGCCCGCTTCGCAGCCGAAGCCGGGTTGTTAAGTTCATGCGCCAATCCCGCCGATAGTTTCCCAAGCGCCGCCAGCCGGTCGCGCTGCTGCTCGAGCCGTGTCGTTTCGCGAATGCGGTCCGACATCATGCCGACAAGCCGCGTGGTCAACTCTGGCATGCGCTGCACCAGTTGTGGGAAAAGCAATGCAGGGAATCGCAGGGCGCGCGCCGCAGTAACCGCCCGCCCGTGCAATGGAAACGTCTTCATCCGCGAAAACGGCAGCAGCCCCGTGATGTCGCCAGGTTCCAGGTCGAACGCAAACGGCTGCCCGGAAATCTCGCCGCGCGCCTGGTAGTTGCCTTCCAGCATCACAAACATCGCGTCCGCCGGCGCCCCTTGCCGTACATAGGCCTCACCGGGCTTCAAATGAAGTTCAGTGCACTGACTCAGGAACCACGTGAGTTGATCGTCGGGAAGATCTTCAAAGATATGAACGCGCCGGAGTTCAGAGATTTCAGCCATTAGACCTTGCTCAGGTACTGATGAATGAATTGCACGGCAACCGATCCCTCGCCGACTCCAGACGCGACCCGCTTCACCGAGCCGTGGCGCACGTCGCCGACTGCAAAGACGCCAGGAATGCTTGTTTCGAGGAGAAAAGGATCGCGGTCGGGCATCCAGCCTTTGGGCCGCTGGCCGCCCTGCATCAACTCCGATCCAGTGAGGATGAATCCGCGTTCATCGCGCGTGATCGAATCCCCCAGCCAGTCAGTTCGCGGCAGCGCGCCTATAAAAATGAACATCGAGCCCGCAGGCACGCGCTCAATCTTATTTGTATCCGTACAAAGAACGGAAATCTCTTCCAAGTGCGTATCGCCATGCACTTCAGCCACGCTCGCATGGGTCCACAACTGAATGTTGGACGTCGCCTGGATCTGGTCAATCAGATATTGCGACATCGTGCTCGAAAGCGAGTCGCCGCGGACAAGAATCACCACGCGATTCGCATACTTGGAAAAATTCATCGCTGCCTGGCCGGCAGAGTTCGCTCCGCCCACGACGTATACGATTTCGTCCTTGCAGGAGAGGGCCTCGGTGGTTCCGCCGCCGTAGTAGACGCCCGCGCCTTGCAGCCGATCGATACCCGGCGCTTCGAGCTTTCGCCACTGCACGCCCGTCGCAACCATCAGCGCATGGCAGGAGATTTCGTTTTCATCCGCAAGCTTGACGATGCGGTACGATCCCTCGGTCCGCACCGCGACGGCTTCCTGCGGCGCAAGAATTTCGACGCCGAACCGCTTGGCCTGCACAACCGCGCGGCGCGCAAGGTCTCCGCCGCTCAATCCACTGGGAAATCCCAAATAGTTCTCGATGCGCGAACTCATTCCTGCCTGCCCGCCTGGGGCCTCGCGCTCGACCATCACGGTCTTCAGGCCTTCCGACGCGCCGTACACCGCGGCCGCGAGCCCGGCCGGCCCTCCGCCCACGATCGCCAGATCGTAAAAGCTGGTCTCCGAATGCGTGCGTAAACCGACCTTCTGCGCGACATCCGCAGGAGCGCTATTCAGCAGCTTGGCTCCATCGGGAAACAGAACTATAGGAAGATGGGTCGCGTCGGGCCCGAGCGCTTCGAGAATGCGCTTGGTCTCGGGGTCATTCGCCGAGAATTCAACGTCAATCCACTGATACGGAACATGGCTGCGCGCCAAAAAGTCCCGCAACTCATAGCTGCGCGGAGACCAGCGCGTTCCCAGCACACGGATTCCCTGAAATGCCGGACGATACGTCGCCTGCCAATCATCGAGCAAATCGTCGAGCGGCGGAAACAGATGCTCGCTCGGCGGATCCCACGGTTTCATGAAAAAGTAATCGATATTGGCTTCGTTGATCGCCGTGATCGCCGCATTCGTGTCCGCGTAAGCGGTCAGCAACGCGCGCTTGGAGTCCGGATAGATCTGCCGCGCCGCTTGCAGGAAACCCACGCCATCCATATGGGGCATGCGCTGATCGGCAAGCAGCAGCGCCACTCCATCGTTCCGGAGTTTCAGTCCCTTCAGCAGATCGAGGGCCGCTTGCGGCGAGTCGCTGCTGATTACACGGTACTTCCCGCCATACTGCGAGCGCAGATCGCGCTCGATCGCCCGCAGAACGTCGGAATCATCATCAACGGTAAGAAGGACAGGTTTTGCCATGAAAAGCAGAGCCACCGGCTCGGCGGCCAGCGCGTTGGATTTAATCCACGGTTCTGGAAGTTTCCAGCGCTTTCGCAAGAGACGAACGCATCGAACACTTCCGGCTTAAACAATCCTTAGATACTTCAACTAGCGATTTCGTCGCGAAAATTTGGCCGGACCGAGCCTAAGCGGCGATTTCCCCGGCTTCCATCTCGTCCACATAGCACCACACCCACGATTCCCCGCGCTCAATAGAACGCATGACGGGATGTTGTGTCTCGTGAAAGTGCTTGGTCGCGTGCTTGTTCTTAGAGGAATCGCAGCAGCCGACCTTCCCACACTCCAAACACATGCGGAGGTGGACCCAGGTATCGCCCATCTTTACGCATTCTTCGCAAACATGCTTGTTGGTGTGTTTAATCTTTATGTGGTCGAGGTGGGTGCATTGTTTTGGCATGGGGGCCTCCAAATTGGCACTGTTTCCCGGTTCAGGTGACTTGGGTCATGTGACGAAAGGACATCAACACTATAAAGAACCTCCGCCCTACATCACAATGATTCTCGGAGGTTACTTCGTCTGTGCTTCGTCTTGATTATCTCTCTTGTGTATTGACCGTTGCATCCACAATCCTGGTGGGCAAACGGTGCTGGAAGGGTTGGGCCGTGTCGGGAGTCAATAGCATCCTGATTTGCATCATCGGCCTGCGTACCGATCAACTCGGCTTCATCCCGGCGAACCTATTTTGCATGGTGGTAAGCGCAATCAACCTGCGAGCATGGAGGAACTCCGGCTCGTAGTTACTGTCCAGCCTTATTCTGCGATCAGCAAGTTTTCGGCAAATGGCCATTGCTGATCGACCCATTGCACTTCGCAGCGGAATCCGGCGTCCTGCGCGGTCTTGAAGATTTCCTCCCGCGAGTACTTGTGGCTGCTTTCGGTCCAGATTGTCTCACCTTCCTGAAACTCCACCACGACTTCGGCATCAGGAATGTTCACAATTTGTTTTCGCTTCGATTCCAGATGCATTTCCACACTGCGCGCCTCTGGATTGATCTTCGCCCGATGCTTGAATTGCGACAGATCAAAATCCGCTCCAAGATCGCGATTGATGCGCGCCAACAGATTGAGATTGAACGCGGCCGTCACGCCCAGCTCGTCGTCGTACGCACGAATCAATTGCATGCTCGGCTTCTCAAGGTCCGTTCCTAACAGCAGCGCATCACCCGGCTGCAGAATGCACCGGACTTCGGACAGGAATTTCAGTCCTGCGGCGCGGTCGAAGTTCCCAATCGTACTGCCCAGAAACAGCACGCACAGCCGCTGGCCTTGCTTGCGATAGGCGGCGACTTCCAACAGGCCATCGAGATATTCGCGCTCGAATCCCACGATGCTGATCGCATCAATGTCACTCAGTTCGCGCTCGCACAAGACCAACGCCGAATGTGAGATCTCGATGGGATAATACGAAGTCCTCTGCCGCCGGCAGAATGCCTCGAGCAGATAGCGGGTCTTTCGGCCGCTACCGCTGCCGAGCTCCGCAACCGCCACTGGTCCAGCGACGCGATCTACGATTTCCGAGGCGTGCCGGCGCAAGAGGCGTTCGTCCGCCCGCGTCAAGCCATACTCGGGCAGATGGCAGATCACTTCAAACAGCGCCGAGCCGACGTCGTCATAAAGATACTTCGACGGCAGCTCCTTCTGATCGGCGCGCGTCAGACCGTCGCGCACATCAACCGCGAAATCATAGGAGACATTGCTGGGGATCGCATGAACAAGCATGATTCAACTCCCGGATCAAGGTTTGACACAGCGGAATCCCGCGTAAACGTACTGGTAGTGCGGCTGAAACCAGTTGCGGAACGTGGGCCGCAGCATGCACGCTGCCGTACGCGCCGAACCGCCTTTCATGACGAAGTGCTTGCCATCGAAAAAGTCTGCGGAGTATCCGCGATAAAACGGGAATGGCTCGAATCCGGGAAAAGACCCGAACACTGTGGATGTCCACTCCCACCCATTTCCCAGCATTCCCTCGACTCCAAAAACGCTCTTACCCTGCGGATAGGCATTCACCGGCGCAGGGTCCCAGCGCTCGAAATCGAAATTACCGAAAGCGGCATTCGGAGCTTCACTTCCCCACGGATATAACGGCTGGTCGTCATTCGCGGTTCCGTTTGCTGCACGCTGCCACTGTTCTTCGGTCGGAAGTTTTTTCCCTGCCCAAGCTGCAAAGGCGGAGGCCTCGGCTTGGCTTACGTAAACAGGCCAATCCATCGGTAAAGGGACTTCTTCAAACATCCCGCGATACATCCAGCCTTCGCTTGCCTTGCTCCAGAACACCGGGTGCTGAATACCGCCCGCCTTGACCCACTTCCAGCCTTCATCGTGCCAATAGGCTTGCGTGTCGTATCCGCCAGCGTTCATGAAATCGAGAAACTGCGCATTCGTGACCATGTACCGGTCGATTTCGAATGCAGGCACTTCGGTGGCATAAGACTCGAACTCGTTGTCCCATCCGAAATTTTCGCTATGACGGGATAGCCCCAGAGTTACACGTCCGGCGCGAATCTGAATCATTCGGAAATCAACTGGCCGGGTAGTAAGGAAGACTTGGTCGCGAGGCTTGATCTTTCGCTCCATCGGCAACTGATGCAGCATGTAGGCCAGCGTCTCGCAATGCATCAAACGGTGCTCAATCGCGACATTCAGCAGCGACTGGAGCGGGAATCCGTCGCGGGTACGTTCGACGCCATCGAGAAACGCGTTCGACAACTTTTCGTCGAGCGCGGCGCGGATCCTGCGGACATAATCCTGCACCGCATGGGGTGACGGCCAATCCCCCGGCTGATCTGCCGGCAGTCCTCCGCCGACAGGATCGATGCCGAACGCAAACAACCGGTCGAACTCGGGATGAAAGCTTTTCAGCCCGAAGACATTTTCATGCAGCAGGTTCCAGTCGAAGGCTTCCAGATGCCCGATATAAAAAATGATTCTATGTCGCTCAGGAATCGGCCGGTCGTAGATCGCATCCGTGCGAACGATGTCAAACAGAGCATCGCTTCTGCGGCGCGCATCCGCCATTCTCTCCAACAGAAGGTGTCCGCCGATATCTGTCTGCGCAACGAGCATACCAATCCTCCTCGGCGAAACTATCTGGGACGAAGCGTCGAACAGGTCTTCCAGCTTTGGGCGTGGGGCCCGACAGGAGATAACCCGTTTGCGGCGCGGAACAGGGCTTTTGCCCCTTCCGGCAGCGGGGAATGAAAGATTATCAAAGCCCCCCTCGGATCGCAACCAGATATCGCACCATCCCCTGATCGCCTGTTCAGTAATTAGAATCAAGGCGATGCAGACGCCCTTTTTGACGTCATCACTTGTCAGGCGGCCGTTTTCCCGATAATCCCGCAGCCGTCGTTTTTGAAGCTCGTCATTAGATGACGACTCATTAGGCAAGGTCGCTGCGGAAAATGCGAGTGATGTCCAATATTTTTTAGGCCAAACGTTTTTGGTCCGAGGATTTGGCGTGAAGCGGAATGCCAGGGCCTTACTTTACAAGTTGCTTCTGCCTGAGAAATTCTTTCACCACTTCCTGCGTATCGCGGTGCTGTCCGTCAACGGCATAGTTCATTCTCTGCATCTCTGCGTCGGAGATCTTATCTTTCAAATGCTCCAGCGCTTCCGCGACTTCCGGATGTTGCTGCACTGTCTGCTGCCGAATTACCGGAACAGCTTCATACGGTGGGAAATAATGCTTGTCATCGGCCAACACGAACAAGTCCAGCGCCGGAATCAGCCCATCGGTCGCATTGCCTGCGGCGAAATCGATTTGATGATCTTTCAGCGCCCGCGCCAGCAGGCCCAAATCCATGATCCGCGGCTGCTCCGCAAAATGCAGGCCGTACGCAGCCGCCATGCCCCGATAGCCATCGGGACGTTCCATGAACTCGTACCCGAATCCCGCGCGCCATTGCGGCGCAAACTGCGTTGCCTGCGAAAGAGTCTGAATGTTCAGACGCCTCGCATCTTCACCGCGAATTTCCATTGCGAAGGTATCATTGAAGCCGAAGGCGGGGCCAAGCGTCAGTGCAAACTGTCGTTCATATTCGTTCTTCACGCGCTGATAGACATCCCTCTTGTCGCTGCGGGCCTGTTGTTTCAGGATCGCCGTCAGCGCGGTGCCCGTATATTCCGGGTACACATCGATCCGCCCGGCCAAAATCGCCTGCTGGCAGATGTAAGTGCCCGCCAGATAAAAGCGCCGCTCCACCTTCAGGGTGGTATGTGTCTCGATCTGCTGTGCGATCAGTTCACCCAGAACAAACGATTCAGTAAAATTCTTGGACCCGACAACGATGCGACCGGAATGAGATGGTTCGCAGGCGGCTAGAAACGCAGCCGCCATAAAGATTAGAAGACTCCACGGGAGCCGCGTCATGGCGTACGCAAGCGCCTCTCGAGCAGGCCCACGATGAAATCAGCTGCTAGCGCTAAAACGGCGGCAGGAATCGCTCCAGCAAGAATCACGCGGTCGTCCACCATGGCCAATCCGCGGAAAATGAACTCCCCTAACCCTCCGGCGCCGATGGCCGCGGCAATCGTTGCCAGGCCCACAGAGATCACAATCGCAACACGAATCCCCGAGAGAATCACGCTTGTCGCCAACGGCAACTCAACCTGAAACAGCAATTGAGATTCTGTCAGTCCCATTCCCCTCCCCGCTTCCACCACTGCCGGATCGACGCCGCGAATCCCAGTGAAGGTGTTGCGGATGATCGGCAGCAATGCATACAGGGTCAAAGCCACGATCGCCAGCCGGTCCGATCGCGCTCCAAGCCACGGCACCGGCAACAGAAATCCGAAGAGCGCAAGGCTCGGAATCGTCTGAATGATGTTGGCGCTGGCCAGAACTGGTTTGTTGAATCGCGGACGGTGCGCAATCAGAATGCCCGTCGGCACGCCGATCGCAATCGCCAGAGCAGTGGATACCCCGACCAGCCAAAGATGCTCCAGCGTTAACTCCAGAACCTGTGTGTGGTTCTGCAACATGAATCGAACGATGTTCATCGTCCTCCTCGATTCACTATCGATGCGGTCCCATCACCAAAGGCCTGCACGTACTTCGACGCCCACGGATCATCTGATTTCAAAAAGTCTTCTGGCGTCAAAGCAGTCACCAGTTTTCCCGCCTCCATCAAAGCGATTCGCGATCCAAGCCGCAATGCTTCCCTCAGATCGTGCGTCACGAAAACAATGGTCTTGTGGAGCCTTTGTTGTAACGCCATGAATTCCCGCTGCAACTCATCTCGTGTAAGGGGGTCCAGGGCCCCGAAGGGCTCATCCATCAGCAGAATCTCAGGATCGGCGGCTAATGCCCTGGCCACTCCCACCCTCTGCCTTTGCCCGCCAGAAAGTTGATGCGGATAACGCGACGCAATCTCGCTCTCGAGTCCGACAAGCTTCAATAACTCCTCGACGCGGGAATGAATGCGCTCCTTGCCCCATCCTTCGATCTTCGGCACAAGGCCAATATTCCGCTCAACCGTAAAATGCGGAAACAGACCGCCTTCCTGGATGACGTACCCAATCCCCCGTCGCAACCGGATGAGGTCCGCGGTCTCATTCGGCGCACCGTTTACCATCACCTCTCCCGATGTAGGCGAGATCAGCCGGTTCACCAGTTTGAGCGTCGTAGTTTTACCCGACCCACTGCGCCCAAGCAGAACCAGCGTCTCTCCGCGGGCAATCTTCAGGTTCAATCCGGAAAGGATCTTCACCACATTGGCCTCATACGACACCTCGTGGAACTCAATCGCCGGGCCTTTGGGGTCGGTCTGCATGTGCGCCAGCATACCGGACTTTGCCGGCTTGCTGAAAGCCGCAAACCGGAACCGCGATTTGCAATACACCGCGTCCCCGGCGACAATTCTCGGCGTGAAGAATATGCAATTGGATCCGAGAAAACGGCCGATCTTTTCCCCCGGCTCTCTGGTCATCGCCACACTTGGGAATCCACGGGAAAAATTCTGGGGAATGATCCAGCTTCTGGCGCCCGAAGGCCTCAGCATAAGCGGAGCTGAACTTTCTTCCGTGGAAGATCTCGCAGTCATGATTCGCGACGGCGAGCCCTTCACTCCCAACGTTGTTTTCTTCCCCATGCACCGCATTGAACGTATTGAGCTCGACGCACCGATTGGCGATGTGCCGTCGCTCTCGCAACGCTTCCTCGCAAAAACGGGATTGAAACCATCCTCCGCGCTCATCCCCAAGCAATCACAATTACGTGCCTCGAAGGAGAGCGCGTGAAACTTTCGCAGGTTTTCACCGCCCCCAACCAGCTCACTCTGTTGCGGATGATCTTCGTCCCTTTCATCGTGATTCATCTGGTGGAGGGCCGTTACCTTTGGGCCCTTGCGGTGTTCATGATCGCCGGCTTCAGCGACGGTCTCGACGGCCTGCTCGCCCGCACGCTTCATCAGCAGACGCTGCTTGGTCAATATCTTGACCCCATCGCCGATAAGCTGCTGTTGAGCACGATGTTTCTCGTGCTCTCGATCCTTCACAAGATTCCCTGGAAGTACACCGTGCTGGTCTTCAGCCGCGATATCTCGATCCTTGCCGCCAGCGCTGTCTTATTCGCAATCGCGGGTCTGCGCAACTTCAGTCCGAGCATTTTCGGTAAAGCCAACACGTTCTCGCAGATCAGCGCCGTCTTCTTTGTACTGCTCTTCGAAGTGCATCCGCATCGTTGGATATGGATCGCCCGTACCGTCTTTCTGCGCGCAACATTCTTCTTCACCATCATCTCCGCACTGCATTATTTGATCCTGGTCCAGCAGCGCCTTCGCGAGAACCAGCACGCGCTTCCCCCAGGCGCCTCCTGAGCCCCGATTTGACCGGTTTTTCATACGCACCCTAGAATCTTTAGTTCTCCACTGATCTGCCGCATGGCCCTTCGCCTCTACAACACGATGTCGTTGCAGGTGGAAGAATTCAAGCCGCTTTGTGATGACGAAGTGCGCATGTATGCCTGTGGGCCTACGGTCTACGACTACGGCCACATCGGCAATTTCCGCACCTTCGTTGCGGTCGACCTTCTCCGGCGATTCTTGCGCCAAAGCGGATACAACGTTCACCACGTGATGAACATCACCGACGTGGACGACAAAATCATCCGCAACTCCGCCCGCGATGGAGTGACTGTTCAGCAATACACCGGGAAATACGAAAAGGCATTCCTCGAAGACGCCGCCATGATCGGCATCGAGCACCCCACGATTGTGCGCGCTACCGAACACATTCCCGCGATGGCGGAATTCGTCGCTAAGTTGGTCGAAAAAGGCATCGCGTACCGCACCGACGACGGATCGTATTACTTCCGCATCGCCAAATTTCCGCAATACGGCAAGCTGTCTCATCGCGATTTCGGCGGAATGCTCGACGGAGCCCGCGTCGATGTTGACGAATACGACAAAGACAGCGCCCGTGACTTCGCCGTCTGGAAAGCGCCCAAGCCCGGCGAAGCGTCGTGGGACACGAAGATCGGCAAAGGCCGTCCCGGCTGGCATCTCGAGTGCTCCGTCATGTCCATGGAGGAACTCGGAGAGACTTTTGACCTGCACGCCGGCGGCGAAGACCTGATCTTTCCGCATCACGAAAACGAAATTGCCCAGTCAGAATCCATGACGGGTAAGCCTTTCGCCCACTTCTGGTTTCACGCGCGCTTTCTGCTGGTCGAAGGCGAGAAGATGTCGAAGAGCCTCGGCAATTTCTTCACGCTTCGCGATCTGGTGCTCAAAGGACACAAGCCTTCGTCGATCCGCTACCTGTTGGCTTCGGTTCCCTATCGCAATCAATTGAATTTCACGTTTGACGGACTCAAGCAGGCAGCAGTTTCGGTCGAGCGCCTGCGGAATTTCCAGCTGCGCTTGAAGTCAGGCAATTTTCCAGAGGGTTCCAACCCGCAGATGCAGTCGCTCGCAGCAGACACGATCGCCAGGATGAAAGCTGCGCTTGAGGACGACCTCAACACCGCGCAAGCACAGGCTGCAATCTTTGAAATGGTGCGCCAGGCCAATACCGCTTTCGACACCGGCTCATTGAAGAAAGATGACGTGCCGCCGCTGCTGAACGCACTCGTGAAGTTCGACGAAATCTTCGCCGTTCTCGACGATGACGACGGCCCCAAGATGAAGCGTGTGCTGGAGTGGGCGCCAACCGAAGGCCGCGACAAAGAAGTCAGCGAAACTCTACGCGGAACCGTGCAGGCTGGCCAACTCGGTGATGGGGACATCGAAGCCAGGATAGCCGAAATGAAGGCGGCCCGCACTGCCCGCGATTTCAAAAAGTCTGATGCAATCCGCGATGAACTCACCGATGCTGGCATCCTCGTCGAAATCACCAAAGACGGTATCCGCTGGCGGAGAAAATGATCCTGGTCGCACGAGATTCCCGGAGCCTTTACCAACGATCAACGACAACCGACTAGTGACGTGCGGTGCTAAGCTGAAAGCTGATGGCTGATAGCTGACAGCTTTCCCGTGAAATCCTTCGACGCATATCTTCGCGACGCCGAACAAGCCCACGGACATCTCTGTGCCGGACAAATCCTCGGCGTGCGCCTCGCCATGCTCGGCCTCCAAAAGTTACAGATCGACGATCCTCAAGGTAAAGACCGCAAGCGCCTCATCACCTTCGTCGAGATCGATCGCTGCGCTACCGATGCTGTCGCGGTCGTGACGGGATGCCGCCTGGGCAAGCGCGCCCTGAAGTTCCGTGACTGGGGGAAAATGGCTGCGACGTTCGTTGACGTTGCCAGCGGTAAGGCAATCCGCATTGCCGCGAAGGAATCTTCCAAAGCGCTCGCCCGCGAAATGCATCCCGAACTCGCAAACAAGAACCAACAGCAGATGATGGCGTATCGCGAAATGTCCGACGAGGACTTGTTTTCGATGCAGTGGGTGAAAGTCGAACTGCCGCCACAAGAATTTCCGGGATACAAGGGCGAGCGCATCACCTGCGAAGTCTGCGGCGAAGGAATCAATTTCAATCGCGAAGTACAGCGTGGAGGGAAGATTCTGTGCCGTGGATGTGCAGGCGAGAGCTATTACGCTCTTATGGAAGGCGAGAACTAGGCCGCCTGCTCATATGCGTGGGCCACGCGCAAAATCGTCGCCTCATCGAAGTGCTTCCCTAAAATTTGCAATCCGATCGGAAGCCTTTCTTCCGTTTCGCCGCACGGCACTGAAATTCCCGGGATACCGGCCAAATCAGCAGTGACGGTATAGATGTCCGCCAGATACATCGCGAGCGGATCGTTCGACTTCTCGCCCAACCGGAACGCCGCTGTAGGACTGGTAGGCGTCACAATCGCGTCTACTTTGCGGAAAGCTCCATCGAAATCCCGAGTTAGCAGCGTCCGCACTTTCTGTGCCTTCAAGTAGTAGGCATCGTAATAGCCTGCGCTCAGCGCATAAGTCCCGAGCATGATTCGCCGCTTCACTTCTGCCCCGAATCCTCCATCGCGGCTGCGCCGGTACATCTCCGACAGCGTCTTCACGCCATGTGCCCGATGGCTGTAGCGTACACCATCGTAACGCGCCAGGTTCGACGAAGCCTCTGCGGTCGCGATGATGTAATACGTCGGAATCGCATACGGCGTATGTGGCAGCGACACCGGCACAATTTCGCAGCCAAGGCCCTTCAGCTTATCGATTGCGTTCTCGACAGCGTGTCGCACTTCATCATCCAACCCTTCGCCGAAATATTCTTTCGCAACGCCGATCTTCAGCCCCCGAACCGGCTTGTCGAGTTCGGCGACATAATCGGGTACCGGCAAATCAGCCGAAGTAGAATCCATCGGATCACGTCCGGCAATCGTGCGCAGAACAATCGCAGCGTCTTTCACGGTTTTCGTGAGTGGACCAATGTGATCGAGCGACGACGCAAACGCGATCAACCCGTAACGCGAGACGCGTCCATACGTCGGCATGAGTCCGACCACACCGCAGAACGCGGCAGGCTGCCGGATCGACCCGCCAGTATCCGATCCTAATGTGACCACGGCCATGTCCGCAGCAACTGCCGCCGCTGAACCGCCCGACGATCCTCCCGGAACGTGGTTCAGATCTCGCGGATTCCGCACGGGATGGTACGCCGAATTCTCGTTCGACGAGCCCATCGCAAACTCGTCGCAGTTCATTTTTCCGAGGACGACAGCTCCAGCCGCCTCCATGCGGGCTACAGCCGTGCAGTCATATGGAGGAACGTATCTGTCAAGACTTTTTGATCCCGCGGTCGTGCGCACGCCACGCGTGCTCATCACGTCTTTAATCCCGACAGGAACGCCGCCCAGAGGCGGCAGAGTCTTGCCTTCCGCGGCCATGCGGTCGATGCGGTCCGCTTGCTCCAGCGCACGCTCCTTCGAGAGCGTCAGGAATGCGCCGATCTGCCCGTCTTGTTTCTGAATGCACTCATAGTGGGCTTCCGCTAAAGCGAACGCAGTCGTCTTGCGCTCCTGCACGGCAGAGCGTGCCGCCTCGATGGTGAGATGTGCCAGATCCATGAAAAAATCTCGCTTCGCGGGGCCGCTAACGTTCAATCACTTTCGGCACGCGGAAGAACTCCTCGTCCGCATCCGGGGCATTCGCCAACGCTTCCTCGTGCGGCAACGATTTCCGCAATCCCTCAAGAACATCTTCGCGGCTCGCGTACGCAAAGCGCTCGCTGCGCTGCTTCTCCTCATCAACCCCATAGCGGTCAGAAACCTGCGCCATCGGCGGCACGTTCGACGTATCGAGTTCGTTGAGCCGCTCGATATATTCGAGGATTGAATTCAAATCGCGGAGCATTCCACGCTGCTCATCCTCAGTCAGTTCGAGATTGGCCAGATCGGCGACATAAGCCACGTCTTTTTCGGTAACTTTCATGGGTATAGCAGTCAGTTCGGTAACTTTCATGGGTATAGCAGTCAGCGGGAATTCTTGACCGGAGTCTCCGGCCGTAGAACGACAAACTCGATGCGGCAAACCGTCTCGACCGTATATCGGTTGATCACGGCCACATATCGCGGCGCGAGCATCTGCAACTCTAACTTCCATCCAGCGTCGGGCACGGCCACGCGCAGCACGCCCTTGTCGAAACTCAAGGCCTGCGTTCGTTCAGCCACCGCGGAACCGCATACGACGGGCCAGGCCATCAGGGGCGCCTGTGCGGGGGGCGCCTGCCGCAGAGATTGGGCCACGATCTTTTCGAGTTCAGAGCCAGCCTGTTCCAAGTAGAGAGCCTTATTGAGAAATGCGCTAGAGAAGTGCAAATTCGATTTTAGCACCGCGGTTCTGCCCCGCGTCCCAACGTTAAGCGGGAAATTCCCGCCGCACGAACTCCAGAGCCGCATCGCGCGAGGGCAGTTTGCCTTCGAGCTGCGCATCTTCGACTGCGCTCAGCATTTCTCGAAACTTCGGGCCGGGCCGATGCCCGGCAGCAATCAGATCATCTCCGGTCACGAGTGGCTTAGGATGGATTGTCTCGACGGGGATCTCCTCGCGCTTCCGCCGAATAAACTCGTAAGTAGCCAGGTTGCGATGGCTGGCAAGTGAATCCGCGCGATGCAGCGCCAGATGCTCATCAAACTTTGCCAACCGAAGAAATCTCTTGAGCGTCGATTCCTTCATCCGTGAGACGTGCCCAAAGCGCATGTGATTGTCGACGAGCGCGAGAATCTGTTCGGTCTCATCATTCGAAAATCGCATTCGCCAGCAAATCTGCTCGGCAATCTTCACTCCGACCTCAACATGGTTGTCGAACCGAATCCGGTCCGGCGCTCGACGGAATGTCGCAGGCTTTCCAACGTCGTGCAACAGCGCTCCCCAGGCCAGCGTCGTCGGGCACGGCTGCGGCAGGTTCTCCAGCACCATCAGCGTGTGGACAAACACGTCGCCCTCAGGATGAAACTCCGGCGGCTGCTGCACTCCGTGCATCGCCGAAATCTCCGGAAGCACGTGCATTAACAATCCACTCTCATCCAACAACAGAAATGCTCTGCGCGCATGTCCTTCAGTCAACATGCGGGTCAGTTCGTCGCGGACGCGCTCCCGCGATACTACTTCGATCCCGCGCGCCAGCTTCTGGATCGCCGTGAAGGTCGCCGGCTCGATCTCATATTCAAACCGCGCAGCGAATCGAACCGCGCGCAGCATCCGCAATTTGTCTTCGGCAAAGCGATGCTCGGGATCGCCGATCGCCCGGATGATGCCAGCCTTCAAGTCGCCGCGGCCGCCGACAAAATCGAGCACTTCCCCAGTCACCGGGTCGAGCATCATTCCGTTGATTGTGAAATCGCGCCGCGCTACATCCTCCCGGGGGTCGCTGCTGAATCTCACTTCATCCGGATGCCGCCCGTCCGAGTAACCAATGTCGGCGCGGAAAGTGGCGACCTCTACATAGTCGGATTTCGAAGCTCCTTTCATAGTGACGTTGCTTTCAACGTCTCCCTTGGGCACGGGCACCAATACCACACCAAACTGAACGCCGACGGCGTAAGTCTCCGGAAAAATCTCCATCACCTGCCTCGGCACGGCATTGGTAGCAACGTCGTAGTCCTTCGGCTCGCGACCAAGGAGAAGATCGCGCACGCATCCTCCGACGAGATATGCCTGAAAGCCGCGCTCGCGCAGCTTGCGAATCACCGAGGTTGAGAAATTCTTCAGCATTTTTTCTAATAATATAGCTCCATGCCCGACGCCTACATCCTCGGTATCGAAAGCTCCTGTGACGAGACCGCCGCGGCCGTCGTGCGCTCGGGCGAACAACTGATCTCGAACGTTGTGGCCTCCCAAATCTCCACCCACCAGCCCTACGGCGGAGTCGTTCCGGAACTCGCCTCACGTGAACATTTGAAAGCCATCGTGCCGGTAGTTCGACAGGCACTGGCTGAGGCCAACCGTACCTACGACTCCGTAGATGCAATCGCCGTGACCCAAGGCCCCGGCCTCGCCGGAGCGTTGCTTGTCGGCATCAGCTATGCGAAGGCCTTGGCGTTTGCTCTCAACAAGCCGCTCATCGCGATAAATCATCTCGAAGGCCACATCCACGCAGTTCTGTTGGAGGAACGTCAAAAAGGAAACCGCGAACTTCAGTTCCCCGTGCTTGCTCTGGTCGTCTCCGGAGGCCACACACACCTCTATCTTGCCTCGCAGAAAGGCGACTCCTGGGCCTACGAAAACATCGGCCATACTCGCGATGATGCCGCCGGCGAAGCCTTCGATAAAGTAGCTAAGCTCCTCGGACTGGGTTATCCAGGAGGCCCAATCATCGACCGCCTCGCCATCCATGGCGATCCCAAAGCCGTGAAATTTTCCCCGGCCCAGATCAAACATCGCGATCGCTGTGACAGATTGGACAATAGAGCAGTTGTCCCTGGAGACGATCGCCCGCGTTTCGATTTTTCCTACAGCGGAATCAAGACGGCAATTCTCCGTTATGTCGAAACCCACAACATGCAGGCATCGATCGAAGCGCGTCGCAAAATCCTTGCGCAGATCGCCAAGCCCACAGTCGACGACTATCTTGCCAACAGCGACAGGCTCACTGTTGACCTGGTCGCGTCGTTCCAGCGCGCCATTGTCGACGATCTGGTTCGAAAGACGCTCGCCGCCGCGGCAGCCGCCAATGTAGCCACTCTTTTTGTTACCGGAGGCGTCGCGGCCAATCAGGAGTTGCGGCAAACCTTTGAACGTGAAGCGGCAAAGCAAGGATTACCTGTGTATTTCCCTTCGCGCCGTCTCTCGACCGACAATGCGGCCATGATCGCGGCGGCTGCCTATCCCAAGTTTTTGCTGAAAGATTTTGCCGGAATGGATTTTTCTGCCGAGGCCGGCATGGTCCTGCGCTAGATTGCTCGCTACTTTCCGCCTGCCTGAGCGTGCCTAAACTTGCCGGACAATACGTCCACGGCCTTGCTCAACTGCGTTTCGATATCGATATCTTTGCAGATGACGAAGTCCGCCCGCTTCTCAGTCTCGCGGTAGCCGGTTGCTTTGCCCGCCACCACGATGATCGGCACCTTCGCTGTGGCTGGATTGCTTTTCAGCGCGGTAATCAATTCGCTTCCCGACATCTTCTGCATCTGCATGTCGGTGACGATCAAATCTGGCTGCACGCGCTTGAGCACTTCCAGAGCCTCAGCGCCATTCGTCGCAGACTCCACAGCGAAACCGTGCTCTTCAAAGAAGCGGCACAGCGAGTATCGCATCAGCATCGAGTCATCGACTACCAAGGCCACTTTCCGCATAAGAGACCTCGGACGGAAACAGAATCCGCCTCATTTTCCTCGACGATAGCAGCGAGATCCCAGTACACACAAGTGGCCCCAGGTGTTACCCGGTAAGACCAAAGCGGCTGAAATCTCGCGAGACCCTACTCTGAAGTCTGAGACCGGACGCCGAGGCCTCAGATTTCCTCTTCTGTCCGCTCTTCGATGTTCATGTCCTTGAATTCGCTGGAATCGAAGATTTCGCCGCATTCCTTGCACTCGACGAACTCCGACTCCTCATCCCGGCTCACAACTTGCACGCGCGGGTGCTTGCATGGCTGCTTTACGTTTGCGGTCGGGGAAGAAGGCGACTTAGTGGTCATAAATCCGGATCGTCCCTAAGAAAAGAAAGGGGCATAATCGCCGGAATTTTCCGGTATTTTAGAACGGCTTTGCGGGATGTCAAGTCTTTTGCCATGACCTTCCTGTGAATTTGTCATGAACGATCGTTTTGGACCTGAAACCGAATATCTCCCCTCCGACTTCACTTTGGTCCTGGGAGGCCGATAGAATCTCTGCTGCGAATTGGCCGGACGCTCACAGTACTGCACGAGAGTCTGGCCCGGCGAAGTCGAAGGAGCGTGAGCCTTGGAAGAGGTGGCAATAAAATCGGCATCAGAAGCGGGCCCGCTGGCGCCATCTCAAGAATTTGACTTCTGCTCGAAGAATAACCGACTCTTTTGATCGCATAAATCTAAGCCATTCCATGGTAAGTACTTCCTCCTCTCCAGGGCATGCCGAAACTTGCACATGTTCCCAAAGTAACGTAGAATAAATTCCGACAGAAAAGGTCGGATTGAATCCGACTGGTTCAGTCGGCATTTGGATTGGTCGGGATTTGCCGCTTGCTGAAACTGACAAAAAAAGCCGATTACGCCCTGATGGCGATGAAGCACCTCGCCGAACACGCAGGTGATGGCTCGCTCAGCGCGAAGGATGTGTCTGTCGCATATGGCATTCCGCCCGAGGCCCTGGCGAAAATTCTCCAGCGTTTGGCTAAAGCTGGATTGCTGCAATCGCAGCATGGAACGAATGGCGGCTACACGCTGTCCCGTCCGGCGCACACGATCTCGGCTTTCGAGGTAATCCAGGCGATCGACGGGCCGCTTTTCATCACGTCGTGCATTACGGTCCGGGGAGAGTGCGGTCAGAGCGACCGCTGCAACATCCGCGAACCGCTGCGCAAGGTCAACGACAGCATCGAAGCGGTATTGAAGCGCATTAAGATTTCGCACATGCGCGAAGAAACCGAAGAGGAAGCTGACGCGGCCCACAGAGCAGCCGAATTGGTGACGATCACCTGAGCCGTCGAACCTGAACCGTCGAATAAAGAGTTTTCATCAAACGTAGGAGAGGCAATCGAATGAGCACGGATGTGAAGATCCCCCAGGAACTCGGCCACACGCAGATTTTGACGCCCGAAGGCGTGAAACTGCCAATTTACATGGACAACCATGCCACCACCCCCATGGATCCGCGGGTGCTTGAAGAGATGCTGCCCTACTTCATGGAGAAGTTTGGCAATGCCGCCAGCCGCAACCACTCATTCGGTTGGGCCGCTGAAGAAGGCGTGGAGACCGCCCGTGAACGCATAGCCAAGCTGATCGGCGCGACCACGAAAGAAGTGATCTTCACCTCGGGCGCAACAGAAAGCGACAACCTCGCGATCAAGGGCGTTGCCGAAATGTACCGCGAAAAAGGCAACCACATCATCACCGCGGTCACCGAGCACAAGGCCGTGCTCGACACCTGCAAGCGTCTGGAGAAATATGGCTACCGCGTGACCTACATGCCGGTGCAGAAAGACGGCTTGATCGATCTCGATGATCTGAAGCGCGCCATAGACGACAAGACGATCCTGGTCACGATCATGTACGCGAACAACGAAATCGGTGTGATCCAGCCGGTCACCGAGATTGGCAAGCTCTGTCGTGAAAAGGGAGTGATCTTCCACACTGACGCGACCCAGGCCATCGGCAAGGTTCCGGTGGATGTGAACAAGCAGAACATCGATCTCGCCTCAATCTCGGGCCACAAGATGTATGGGCCTAAAGGTGTCGGAGCCTTGTACGTCCGCCGCAAGAATCCTCGCGTGCAGCTTTCCGCCATCATCGACGGCGGCGGCCACGAGCGCGGTATGCGTTCCGGCACATTGAACGTCCCGAGCATCGTCGGACTCGGCAAGGCATGCGCGATCGCGCAGGAAGAAATGCCGAAAGAATCCTGTCACCTCGCCGGACTGCGCAATCGTCTACGCGACCGAATCATGACTCGTCTCGATGAAACCTACATCAATGGATCCATGGAGCATCGCCTTCCCGGCAACCTTAACATTAGCTTCGCTTACGTCGAGGGCGAGTCATTGCTGATGGGCATCAACGATATCGCGGTTTCCAGTGGATCGGCGTGCACCTCCGCGACGTTGGAACCATCTTATGTATTGAAGGCCCTCGGCGCTGGTGACGACCTGGCGCACAGCTCAATTCGTTTCGGCCTTGGCCGCTTCAATACCGAATCCGAGGTGGATTACGTTGCCGATCGCGTAATCGAAACAGTGGAGCGCCTTCGCGAACTTTCTCCGCTGTACGAGATGGCGAAAGAAGGCATCAATCTGAAGGACGTAAAGTGGGCGGGAGAAGCATCACACTAGCAGGTTTCAGAGTTTCAGAGGCTCGGGAACTCTGGAACCGTAGTTGAAACCTTGAAACTTTGGAACTTTTGAAACCTGGAGAAACCAATGTCATATAGCAACAAGGTCATCGATCACTACAACAATCCCCGCAACGTCGGTTCGATGGACAAGAACAGCACCGACGTCGGCACCGGCTTGGTGGGCGCACCCGAATGTGGCGACGTGATGAAGCTGCAGATCAAGGTCAACCCATCGACGAACGTCATTGAAGAAGCGAAGTTCAAGACCTTCGGTTGCGGCTCGGCGATCGCCTCGTCCTCGCTCGCGACTGAGTGGGTCAAAGGCAAGACGGTCGACGAAGCCCTCGCCATCAAGAACATGGACATCGTGAAGGAGCTTTCGCTACCTCCAGTGAAGATTCACTGCTCCGTGCTGGCGGAAGACGCCATCCGCGCCGCAATCGGCGACTGGAAGAAGAAGCAGGAATCCGCGAAGCCGGTAGCCGTAGAAGCGAAGTAACGAGGAGTGGGCAATAAGCGATGAGGGATGAGCAAGTGCTCGTCGCTCGAACGAAAAGGTGCTTATGACTCATCGCTCATAGCTCGAAGCTTGTTATGCCAACTATCACCGAACAACCCGCGCAGGCCCCGGCCAAAGGCATCGGTGTGACCGACAAGGCCATCGGCAAGATTCGCGGAGCCATGGTCAAGGAAGGCATCTCACCCGAGCAGGGTGGGCTGCGTCTTGGTGTGCAGGGGGGCGGTTGTTCCGGCCTGAGCTATAACATTCGCTTCGACACGCAGCCGCGCGAGCGCGACCGCATTTTTCAGTTCGGCGACGTGCGTGTGTTCGTGGACCCGAAGTCGTTCATCTATCTGCATGGCATGACGCTGGATTACCAGGAAACGCTGATGCAGCAGGGATTTGTCTTTGTAAATCCGCAAGCGACGAAGTCCTGCGGCTGCGGGACGTCGTTCTCCGCCTGATTTGCCGCTTGTGTGGCAAAGAATTGTGTGGCGCGGACACTCCTGTCCGCGCAGTGTCCCCACGGAAATTCCTGGGAGTAAGCGCACTGCAGTTAGAAATCAAAACGCAATGACGAATTCTACCCTCAACGCGATCGCCGCAAATCCCTTGCCGGGTGAAACCAACTCGTGCTGGTCCTGCGGAGCCACGTTCGAAACAACTCCCGCCGCGCGCTTCTGCGAGTTGTGCGGCAAAGTTCAGCCTCCCGTCCCCGCTGACTACTTCGGATTTTTTGGGCTACCACGAAAGCTGAACATCGACGTCCCATCGCTTGAAAAGGACTTCTACGCGCTAAGCCGCAAACTTCATCCCGATCTCAGCGCCCGCGCCAGCAGTAAAGAGCAGCAATGGAGCCTCGAACAAAGCTCCCTGCTCAACGACGCATATCGCACGCTTCGCGATCCGGTCAAACGCACGCAATATCTGCTGAAGCTGGAAGGCATCGAACTCGAGGAGCAATCGAAATCGGCCACCGAGCAGGCACGCGTGACGGGCGAGACCAAGAAGCAAATCGTGCCGCCTGACCTGCTTGAAGAAGTCTTCGAGCTGAACATGCAGCTCGAAGAATGGCGCATGCACAAAAAGATGGGCGAAGACGATCCGTCGCTCAAAGACGAAATCGAAAAGCAGAAAGCAACGCTCGAAGCAAAACACGAGTCGCTGCTTAAGGAGCTGCAAACGCACTGGAACGAATGGGACGCGCTGATTGACAGCGCGCCCGAAAGCAGCGCCGAACAGCGCTCGGCAGTGACCAACAAGATGGTCGACGTCCTGAACCGCCGCAATTACATCCGCAATCTGGTGCGGGATGTGAATGCAGCGCTTGAGACGTGAACCCGAGGAATTGATCATGAAATTGAACGATTACAGAACACTCGGCCGCTCCGGACTTCGCGTGAGTCCACTCGCTTTGGGCACCATGACCTTCGGCACAGAATGGGGATGGGGCGCCGAAGAAAGCGTCTCGCGCCAGCAATTCGACCGCTTCATTGAAGCCGGCGGAAACTTCGTCGACACCGCCGACGGATACACCGGCGGCAAAAGCGAAGAGTTAGTCGGCAAATTCATTGCTGACCGCAATCTGCGCGACCGCGTCGTGTTGGCCACGAAGTTTACTTTTAACGCAGAGCCAGGAAATCCAAACGCGGGCGGCAACGGCCGCAAGAATCTTTACCGCGCGCTCGAAGGCTCCCTTCGCCGGCTGAAGACCGATTACATCGATCTTTACTGGCTGCACGCCTGGGACATGGTCACGCCCGTCGAAGAAGTCGTGGCGACATTGAATGATCTCGTGAGTCAAGGCAAGATTCGCTACTATGGATTCTCCGACACTCCCGCCTGGTATCTGTCGCGAGCTGTGACGCTGGCCGAAAAAGAAGGCAAAGCGCGGCTGATCGCGCTCCAACTCGAGTACTCGCTGGTCGAACGCAACATCGAACGCGAGCACATCCCTGCGGCACAAGAACTCGGCTTGGGCATTACCCCCTGGAGTCCCTTAGCTGGCGGCTTCCTGAGCGGCAAATACAAACGCGAAGGCGACACCGGCGGCGGCGACGGACGTCTCGAAAAAACCAAAGAGTCGGGCAATCCAACGTTAAAAAGATTCTCGGAAAGAAACTGGAAGGTTCTCGATGTTCTGCTCGACGTTTCCCGCAAATTAAATCGCCCACCAGCGCAGATCGCTCTCAATTGGGCGGCGACGCAACATGGAATCACCTCGACGATTCTCGGGGCCAGCAAGATCTCGCAACTGGAAGACAACCTGAGCGCAATCGAGTTTTCCATTCCCTCAGAACTGCGCCAGCGGCTTGACGAGATAAGCGCACCCGAATCGGTTCATCCTTATATGTTCTTCGAGCCGTTCATCCAGGGAATGATTCACGGCGGGGCTTCCGTTTCTGCGTGGACGCCCGCGCCAATCCAGGTTCCACCGGCACTGGCCGAAGCCGCTCCCAAGGTGGAATCCACGCCGATCGCACCCAAACAAAGGAAATCGGCATAATCAATGGCGGAAGAACGCATTGTCGGCGTCGATCTCGGCACCACGAACTCGCTCGTGGCATTTATGCAGGGGGAAACGCCCGTCGTGATTCCGGGCGAAGATGGCTCGAATCTCGTACCATCGGTTGTGGCTCTTGATGAGAACAATCAAGCCATCATAGGCAACTCCGCGCGCAAGTATCTGATCGAGACACCCGAACGCGCCGTTTACTCAGTCAAGCGCCTCATGGGGCGAGGCGTTGAAGACATTCAGGAAGAACTCAAGCTCTTTCCATTCCGCGTCGCCGAAGACATGCAGCCCGGCGAAGTTCTTCGGATCACGCTGGGCGACAAGACTTCCACGCCTCCGGAAATTTCCGCGCTGATCCTGCGCCAGCTGAAGCGCAATGCAGAGCGCTATTTCGGCGGCCCGGTCACAAAGGCCGTCATCACGGTTCCTGCATATTTCAACGACGCACAGCGCCAGGCCACGAAAGACGCTGGACGCATTGCGGGTCTCGAAGTCCTTCGCCTGGTGAACGAACCGACTGCCGCGTCACTCGCTTACGGTCTCGACAAAAAGCAGAATGGAATCATCGCCGTCTATGATCTCGGCGGCGGTACCTTCGACATTTCGGTTCTGAAGCTGCACGACGGCATCTTCGAAGTCATCGCCACCAACGGTGACACGCATCTCGGCGGCGACGACATCGACAATTTGCTGATCACCATCGCGCTAGACGATATTCGCGGCGATCTGGGCGTCGATCTGCGGCGCAACGCCGAAGCCGTGCAGGCTATTCGCAAAGCCGTGATCGACGCCAAAATTGCGCTTTCGTCTGAATCATCAATCAAGCTCGATATCGAACTTCCTGAAGACAAGCGCTACCAGCGGGAGATTACGCGCGAGCAGTTCGAGCAATTGATCCAGCCCATCGTCGATCGCACCGTCGGGCCGTGCAAACAGGCGCTGAAAGACGCCAACCTGAAGCCTGAGCAGATTGATGAAGTAGTTCTCGTCGGCGGATCAACGCGAATCCCGAAGGTCCGTGCTCTGGTGAAGGAAATGTTCCGCCGCGAGCCGCATACCGATCTCAATCCCGACGAAGTCGTTGCTCTCGGTGCGGCCGTGCAGGCCAACATTCTCGGCGGAGGTTCCGAGGCCACCGAGAATATGCTTCTGCTCGACGTGACTCCTCTTTCCCTCGGAATCGAAGTGGCCGGAGGCGTTACCGACAAGATTATCCTGCGTAATTCGACGATTCCCGCGTCAGCAACCCAGTTCTATACGACTCAGATCGATGGGCAGGCCAATGTTGCCATTCATGTGCTGCAAGGCGAGCGCGAACTGGCGAATGACTGCCGCTCGCTGGCCCGCTTCGATCTGAAAGGCATTCCGCCGATGCCGGCCGGAATTCCGCGCGTCGAAGTTAAATTCCTTATCGACGCAAACGGAATTCTCAGCGTTTCCGCCCGCGAACAGCGCAGCGGCAAAGAGGCCGAAATCCAGGTGCAGCCCAGCTACGGACTCACCGACGAACAGGTCGAAGGCATGATCCTCGATTCCTTCGACAATGCCGAAGAAGATTTCCGCCGTCGCCAGTTGATCGAAGCACGCAACGAAACCGCAACCATCTTCGCAGCACTCGAAAAGGGCAAACAGAGCCCGGCCTGGGGACAGCTCACGTCCAACGAGAAGAAGCAAATCGCGAAGATGGAGAGAGAACTGACGAAGGTCAATGCTGAAGACGATTACCAGGCGATCCGGAAAGCGATCGACGCCCTGAACCAGGGTACGATGCGACTCGCCGAACTGATGATGGACACGGCAGTCTCATCGGCGCTGAAAGGCAAGAATATGGACGAGACCGATCTGGGCGAGGGTCCGACCGCGCCTCATCCGGTAGCGAAAGCAGAGTTTGAATGAGTAGCGCCGGCGTCTCGCCGGCTTTCGTGAGAGCATCTCGCCCTCGCGCTCATAAGGAGAATCGATGTCAGACGAAAAAACTCAAGGCGCCGGAACCGCCACCGAAGAAGCCCCCGGCGAGAATACAATTCAAGTCACATTCCTGCCCGAAGGCAAAACGGTGACCTTCGAAAACGGCAAGCTGCCCTATGAAGACCACGGCAAGGAGCAATCCCTGCTCGACATCGCCTTGAACTTTGGCATGTTCCTCGATCATGCCTGCGGCGGCAATTGCGCCTGCACCACCTGCCATGTGTGGGTGAAGGAAGGGGCCGAGAATCTCTCTGAAATGGACGACGACGAAGCCGACCGGTTGGACATGGCTGCCGATCTCCAGCTAAACTCGCGTCTCGGTTGCCAGGCGCAGATTACAAAACCGGGGAAAGTCGTCGTTGAGATTCCCGCCTGGAACCGGAATTATATTTCTGAAGAACACCACTGAGAAACAAGTTTCAAAGTTTCAAGATTTCAAAGGAAGACGCCGCTCACGCAGCTCGAAACTTTGCAACCTTGAAACTTTGCAACCTCGCACCATCAGAGGAGCACGCCATGCCCAAGAAACTAACCTGGGACGACGCCGAAGACCTCGGCATATTGCTTTCGGAGACCCATCCTGAACTTGATCCACTCGCGGTCCGATTTACCGATCTTCACCGCTACGTCACGGAACTGCCAGATTTCGCGGGCGATGCCAAGGCCTCGAATGAGGGCAAGCTCGAAGCCATCCAGATGGCGTGGCACGAAGAGTTTCAGGACCGCACCCAGGCTTGAAACAGCGGCTAAGGTTCCGTCTGTGTTCGGCGTGTATCTTCCCGCTTCCGTCCCAAAGTTTTACATCTCGATGACAAGTAAGGTTTGCCAGTTTCCTATCCTTGAATCACTAAAGCCTTCGAGAAATCGCAGGCTCTCTCTCCGGCACAACTGAAAAGGGCACGGTTCTAAACCGTGCCCTCATTTCTTTTTTGCCAGTGGATCTCCGGACTTCGTCGTGGAGCCTTGGATGCCCTCGTCCGGGGAGTTGCCATGAGTTATCTCCGGAAACAAACGCGTCTGCCTTGCTTGCTATCTCGCGAAGGCCGGCTCCTCCACATTCGCTTCCCGCAAAAACCTAGCAGCCTCTTCCGGCGGCGTGGGATTAATGTAGAACCCCGTTCCCCACTCGAACCCGGCCGTCTTGGTCAGCTTAGGCATGAACTCGATATGCCAATGATAGTGATCGTTCGTGGGATCCTGGGTAGGCGAGGAATGAATCACCAAATTGTATGGAGGATTGTCGAGCACGCGGTCCGCACGCCCCAGCAATTCTTTCAGCGCGCGCGCAAGGTTCTCGAACATGTGCGACGACGAATTCTCAAATGCCGACTCATGCTGCTTGGGCAGAATCCAAGTCTCGAATGGAAACCTCGGCGCGTACGGAGCAAGCGTGATGAAGTCTTCGTTCTCCCCTACCACGCGCGTGCCGCCATCCATCTCCTGCCGGATGATGTCGCAGAACACACAGCGTTCCTTATAAAGAAAATACTGCTTTGCGCCTTCCAATTCCTGGGTCACGTTGATGGGCAGAATGGGCAATGCAATCAATTGTGAATGCGCGTGCTCCAACGATGCGCCTGCCGCCTCCCCATGATTCTTGAAGAGCAAAATGTACTTAAACCGCCGGTCTTTCTTCAGATCAAGAATCCGGTCGCGGAAGGTCCACAGCACGTCTTCGATTCGCTTGGTTGGCAGAGTAGCCAGGCTTGCATTATGGTCGGGCGTCTCAATGATCACTTCGTGCGCCCCGATCCCGTTCATGCGGTCGAACATCCCCTCGGCCTGCCGGTTCAAATTGCCCTCGATCCCGAGCGCGGGGAACTTGTTGGGGACCACCCGCACCGTCCATCCCGGTGTATCCCGTCCCGGTGGAGGCCCGCCATTCTGGTTCGGACGGTAGGCCTGAATTTCCGGCGGCGTCTTCGACTCATTCCCATAGCAGAAGGGGCAAAATCCCCCCTTGATCTTCATATTTTCCCGTAGAAAATCGGTTGGGCGCTTCGCCCGGTCGGTCGAGATAATCACCCAGCGGCCAACGATCGGATCTTTTCTCAGCTCAGGCACTCTACAGAGTCCTTTCCAGGCGGATCGCAAAACCTCATACTCTACGATGCAAGGGAGGCGTTCCGAAACACTTCGATCTGGGAACGGCGGGAACGACCGTCGTAGTATACGCTGACAATATCGAACCGCCACTGGCACTCCGGTGGAAGATGCCGCAAGTAATCCCGTGCCACCTGAGCTATTTCGCGCCGCTTATGACGATCGACCGCCGCCTCTGCAGGCTTTACATCGTGCGTGGTCCGCGTCTTAACCTCAATAAAACAAAGCACATCGCGATCCCAGCCGATTAGATCAATCTCGCCTCGATGGCGGGGAGTTCGGTAGTTCCGCGCGACGATGAGATAGCCGAGCTTTCGCAGATGGAAGTAAGCGTCTTCCTCCCCGCGGGTACCGGTGCGTTGATGTGCTGGCTTATCGTCCGGCGGAAGAACGCGGACCGCCAGCCAGTCAAGCGATCGAATTACCGCCTCAGTAATGCGTCCAGGGAACATCGGATGGTAGCGCAAACAATTCACGCGAACAATTTCAATAGTAGAGCAGAGCCAAGGCAAACCTGATTTGACGAATTCTTACTTTCATCAACTTTAGTCGGCAGCTGAGGCCCGATTTGGGAACCCAGGATTCCTTTACCCGCATAAAAAGCGTTCGTAAGCGCACCTCGGGTAATTCCTGTATGCGCCAAAATACGCCATTTAGGCCTTGACCGAATCGTTCAAAGTTCTATCATTAAGGCAAGTGCTCTTTCCATGGGAAGGGACCATTCCAAACCTACAAACTGTTACGTGGACTGGAGGAAGTCCCTATGAAACTAAATGACAGCATTACCACCTATGACATTGCCGAGGCCCTACAGGGCGAGTCCGGCAAGTTTGAAGTTACCAGCCCCACCGGAGAACGGTACTTCGCAACGTGCCAGCCGGGGCATTCGATTTCCAGCTTGGAATGGGCTGGCAATGAGCCGAATCTTCAACCCTTCCTCGTCCGTAAGGTGGCTCAGCCGATTACGACGGAAGGTCGCACCAAGAGAAACGCCGCCTAGTACGCAGGGGTGGCCACGATAGCAAAAGCCCGGCTCCGAAGGTCAGAGCCGGGCTTTCGATTTTGCATCTCTGCCGGGATAACTCAGAACAGAAATCCAGCCTACGCCCCCACGGCCTTGATGCACTCTTCGAGCACATCCACAGCCACGTCAGCCTCTTCCTTGGTCACTACAAGCGCCGGGCAAATACGAACCGTGCTCGGCCCGCAGCCCAGGAATAGCACGCCCTTCTCGAACGCCATTTCCACAATGCGATCGCGCTCGGCCGCGCCGTATTCCTTAGTGACTTTATCCTTCACGATCTCGACGCCGATCATCAGCCCACGTCCGCGGACATCGCCAACCAGCTTCAGCTTCGAAGGCCAGTCCGCCATGCGCTTCATCATGTGATTGCCGACTTCAGTCGAGTTATCGAGCAGATTCTCTTTCTCGATCACGTCCAG
>DATAUY010000097.1:0-35677 GCA_036268025.1 Candidatus Sulfotelmatobacter sp.
CGAAGCCCTGCGCCGCCGCAACGCTTCACTCGACTTCTTCGGCGTCGGATCCGACCGCATGCGCGCCGCCGGATGCGACACCGTCGTCGATTCCAAAGACCTGGCGGTCGTCGGCATCACCGAAATCCTCAGCCACCTGCCCAAAATCTGGGGACGCTTCCAGCACCTCATCCGCGAAGCCGACCGCCGCAAGCCCGATCTCGCCATCGTCATCGATTCGCCCGCCTTCAACTGGCGCGTCGCCCGAGAGATGAAGAAGCGCGACGTCCCCACGGTCTACTACGTCGCGCCGCAATTCTGGGCCTGGCGTCAGGGACGCGTGCGCCTCATCCGCGACTACATCAACAAGGCTCTGGTAATTTTCCCCTTCGAAGAAAAGTTCTACCGCGACCGCGGCGTCGACGCGACCTTCGTTGGCCATCCGCTGGCAGAGTTGCCGTACCCAACCATCACTCGCGACGACTACGCAGAGCAATTCAATCTCGATCCCGCGAAGCAGTGGATCGCCCTCATGCCCGGCAGCCGCGTGAAAGAAGTCCGCATGAACCTGCCGGCGATCGTCGAATCGGCAGCCATCCTCGGTCCAGCCTACGAATATCTGTTACCCGTCGCACCTATGCTTGACAGAGATTTTCTTCGAAGCTTCATCGGTGCTCCGAAGATCACGCTCGTTCCCGAAACCCTGCCCGCGCTCTATCACTCCCGCGTCGGGATCATCGCCAGCGGCACCGCAACGGTCGAAGCCGCCATGATGAATCTTCCGTTTGTGATGGTCTACCGCGTCTCTCCGCTGACTTATATGCTGGGGAAGCCGCGCGTAAAAGTCCCGCGCTTTGCCATGGTCAACCTAATCGCGGGTGAAGAAGTTATTCCCGAACTCGTGCAGGACGATTTCACTGCTCAAAACGTCGTAGCCCATCTACAGGACATGCTTCTCGACCGCCGCACCCGAGACCGCATGGCAAAAAGCCTGGCCGAAGTTAAATCCCACCTGCGAGCCCCCGAGTCAACGCTGGGGGTAGTCCGTCATCCCGCAGACCGCGCCGCCGAAATCATCCTGAAAATGCTCGCTTAGCGACGAGTGCCCGCATTCTATGGCCGATGCCAGCCCCTTGAGTTTGTCATTCCGACGAGCGCAGCGAGGAGGAACCTGCTGTTCGCGTGGGACCAAAGGGAAAGTGCAAAGCTCCCAATGACAGACTCTTGACACGCCCCATCTACAAAGCCTTGTCCCCGCGCATCTTTTGCGTCAGAATCTTCATCATAGGAAATGAGTTATCATTTTCTGGAGACTCTCCTGAATGGCGACTAGCCGGCGCTTCCGAAGCGCGCTTATCGGTTCCCTGACCTTGCTTTTCCTGCTCTTGCCGGCGCTGCCGTCACAAGCGGCCGAGAAGGCCCGCCTGCGCGTGGACGACTACCAAATCGACGCCACGCTTGAGCCGCACCTTCACCAGATCAGCGCTAAAGCCAAGGTCAAGTTCACGGCTTTACAGGACTTAAGCGTCGCCGTCTTCGAACTGAATAACGATCTCCGCGTCACAAAAGTCACCGACGAAAAGAACCAGGCGCTCTCCGCCGAGCGCGTTACACAGGATTCGACCATTCGCGTTCCCCTGCCTTCGGGACTTTCGAAAGACGCATCCATGACGCTGACGTTTGAATACGAAGGCCAGCTCGAAAACCCCGACAACAGCCCGGTCCCGGGCCTGAGCCTCGCCTACATCGGCGACGATACCAGCTACCTGCTCTATGCTGGACGCTGGTTCCCGGTCAACGGATACGGCCTCAATCGTTTCACTTCAACGATCAGCGTCACCCTGCCCGCGCACATGATCGCCGTTGGCAGCGGCAAAGTGACTACTGCCGATCATGCCGCCTCGAATAAGCCGAATGCCAGCGTCCTGCCGACAAAGACCTATACGTTTGTCTCGGACAAACCCAGCTTCCCCGGCACCATCATTGCGGGGGTCTTTCAGGAGTACAAGAGCGACGAGGCCGGACTCGAACTTCACGTTTACTTCAAGCCTACGCATCAAAGCATAGCGCCCGCGTATACGACTACGGCAGTTCAGGAATTCACCTACTTCCTCACGCTCTTCGGGCTTCCGCCCTCGCAGAAGTTGAACTTGGTCGAAATCCCGGGCGACACGGTTCCCTATGTATGGGCGCCGGAAATCGTCGGCCTCGCGAGCCCGTCGATCACCGAAAAAACCAACTACCGCCTTCTCGCCGACGGAATCGCGCACCAATGGTGGGGTGTCTCTGTCAGCCCCGCGACAAAAGATGATTGGTGGCTCAGCGACGGCTTCTCGCGTTATTCAGAAGCACTCTACGTGGAAAACGCCGCCGGGTCTGCCGGCCTGGAAGAAGTTGTCAAAGACATGTCGGTCGGAGCGCTGGCCTATGACACGGTGCCTCTTTCGAGTGCCAGCAAGCTCGACCTCTTCTCGCCCGAATTCCAGTCGCTGGCCACCGACAAAGGCGGGATGATCCTGCACATGCTTCGCGGCGTTCTTGGCGAAGACAAGTTCAACAAGACCATGCGGGAGTTCTCCGCGCAGTACGCGGGGAAATCCGCAACTACGGACGACTTCCGCGCCATTGCCGAAAAGAACTATGGAGACCAGCTCACCTGGTTCTTCTCGCAGTGGCTCGACTCAACTGGCGCTCCTGAATTCAAGGTGAAATACACCACCTACCGCATCGGCGGCGCCGCCGCGCAGAATCCGAAGGAAGAAAAAGCTCCCGGCTTCCGTGTCACCGGGGAAATTTCGCAAGACCTCGATCTGTTCCGCATGCCCGTTACGCTAAGGATCGATACCGATGGGAAGACGGAAAGCAAGCGGATTGAAGTCGTCGGCACAAGCTCTCCGTTCACGATCGAAACCTTCGGACGACCGCGCCGCATCTCGGTTGATCCCGATCATCAGGTGTTGACCAACTCAAGCGACGTAAAGCTGCGCGCCTCGATCCTTCGCGGACAGGCCCTGCAACAGCAAGGCGATCTCTCCGCAGCGCTCACCGAGTTCAATAAAGCGCTCGACCTGAACAAGAACAGTTCGCTCGCACACTATCGCGTCGCCGACGTGTTTTTCATCCAACGCAACTATCAGTCTTCAGCCAACGCGTATCGCGAAGCCATCAACGGCGACGGCGAACCGCACTGGACAGAAGTCTGGAGCCATCTGCAACTCGGCAAAATCTTCGACATCACTGGACAGCGCGAACGCGCCGTCAACGAATATCGCCAGGCCGCCCAGACCAACGACAACACCTTCGGCGCCCTGGAAGAGGCCCGCAAATATCTCCAGAAGGCCTACGAGCGCCCGAAAGAGCGCGCCAGCCAGTGAACGGCGTCGGGCTTCAATGTCCATTCGAATCTTAAGGTGGTGTCATCCTGAACGGCGGCGAAGCCGGCGCGAGGGACCATGCGATGATAGATCGCGCCTGTGCAGTGGTGAATACACAGCAAAATGTTCACAGCGTCGCGCCCTCCGCAGCTGCAACAACTCACCCGCTCATAAGGTTCTCATCGTGGCATTGCCGCGACTCAGAATGACCTCTGCAAGGGCAACTGTTGACCATTTATTCGAACCGCGGAAACACTCCCTGAATCAGCTAACCTTTTCCCGCTCGACGGGGTCTAAGTTGGTAAATACAGCAGGGAACTTTGTACATCCCGGCTGCGTATTACTGATCAGATGTTAGGCGGGATTGAGACCCCTCGCCTGAACGTTTACCCGGGTGCCCCCACGCTCCTCCCCGGAGGCGTGGGGGCATTATTCAATTTCGAACATGCGAATGCTTCTCGACATTGTCCGCCAGTCGCTGGCGACTCTCTGGGCGCACAAACTGCGCTCGTTTCTGACCATGTTCGGCATCGCCTGGGGCGTCGGGTCCCTTCTGCTTTTAGTCGGCCTCGGAGAAGGCTTTCGCAGCGGTCAGGAAAAAGAACTCGCCACGCTCGGACAGAACATCATGTTCATGTTTCCCGGACACATCCCTGCCGTCGAAGGCAGCACGCAATCCGGGCAACTTTATTACTTCACCTACAAAGATTACGTTGCGGTCCGCAACGAGGCGCAGTTTGTCGGAGCGATTTCTCCGGTGCTGAATCGCGAGGATATCCGCGCCGTCAGCGACTACGGTTCCACAAACGGACAAGTCTTCGGTGTCGCCCCTGACTATAACCAGATTCGCAATGTTCCCATCGAACCCGGACGCTGGTTCAACAATCAGGACAGTTCCGAGCGCCGCCGCGTCGCCATAGTGGGATGGGAACTGCTCAAAAACATGTTCCCCGGACGCCCCGCCGTCGGTTCGACGATTCTTCTGAACGGCGTCAGCTTCGACATTGTCGGTGTCGTCGCCAAGATCGGACGCGACGGCAATAACGGCACCAACTCACGCATCTTCGTCCCGATCGAAACCATGCGCGATCTGTTTCCCATCACCAAATCAAACTCCGAAGACGCGATCTCGTTTATCAACTACCAGCCAATTACAAAAGATCTGCACGCTGAAGCGAAGGAAGAGGTTCACCGCATCATCGCCCGCCACCATGGATTCGATCCCAAGCTGACCGACGCCTTCGAAGACTGGGACACGATCGAGAACATGAAGCGTGTCGGCCGAATATTCGATGCAATGGATTGGTTCCTTGGCGTTGTCGGTGTAGTGACGCTCGGCCTCGGCGCAATCGGCATCATCAACATCATGCTCGTCTCAGTCACCGAGCGAACCAAAGAAATCGGTCTAAGAAAAGCGCTCGGCGCGACATATCGCGCCATCTTGACGCAGTTCTTTATCGAGGGTGCATTCCTTACAGCGTTCAGCGGCGGCATCGGCCTAGCCATCGCCACAGGATTCGTCAAGTTGCTCGCGATGCTGCCCGCGCCCGAAGGCTTCGATACTCCAAGAATCATTCCAGCATCAGCATTTGCAGCAATGGGATCGTTAGCAATCGCAGGAATCGCCGCAGGTTTGTATCCTGCAAGGAAAGCAGCATTGCTGCCGCCGGTAGAAGCGCTGAGGCAAGAATAAACAAAGCTCCTAGCTTCTGGCCAAATCACAAGTGGCCGGAACTTTGAGCTAGGAGCTAGCAGCGAAGAGCTAAAAGCTGATTTATGATTCTCGACCTCGCCAACCAGGCCTACAACGCGCTCCGTCACAACCGCCGCCGCAGTGTGCTCACCATGCTCGGCATGGCGTGGGGCATCGCTACTGTCGTTCTTCTGCTCGCCTACGGCACCGGATTCGAACGCGGCCTATGGTCCGCCTTCCGCTCCTTCGGCACCAATCTCATCTTCATCTTTCCCGGACGCACCGAACTCCAGGCCGGAGGCACCAAGGCCGGCACGCAAGTCCGCCTCAACGTAAACGATCTCGACTACATTCGCGCTGAAGTCCCGCTCCTGAAGCGGGTGTCGCCGGAGACTTCAAAGCAATGTGTCGTCGGTTTCGGCACGCGCAGTGCGACTTACGGCGTGAGCGGCGTTTACGCCGTCTACGGACGCATGCGCAAGCTCGACATCGCCGAAGGCAGTTTCTTCTCCGAAGGCGATGACTTCACCCACACCCGCGTCGCGGTCATCGGCTCCGATGCGAAGATGAAGCTCTTCTCTGGACAGAACGCCATCGGCGAAAACATTCGTGTGGACGGCATTTCCTATCAGATCGTCGGTGTACTGAAGCATCAAGTGCAGAACAGCGATGACAACATCAACCAGCACGTCTACATGCCCTACAGCGCGATGAGCGACCTGACGAACACCTATTACCTGAACGCAATCGTGATGGAGTACGAAGGCGACCATGCCAAAGTCGTCAAGGGCGTGCGCGAGTCTATGGCCTTCCACCACGGCTTCGATCCCAAAGACCAACGCGCCATCTTTGTCTTCGACGTTTTCGCAGACCTGCTCGACCTGCAAGTCATTTCAACAGGAATCAAAATTCTTTTAGGATTCATCGGCCTGCTCACGCTTGGCATCGGAGGCGTCGGCCTAATGAACATCATGCTGGTCTCGGTCACACAGCGCACCCGCGAGATCGGCATAGAAAAGGCCCTGGGTGCCCACCGCTGGCACATCCTGTTTCAATTCCTGGCGGAAGCGCTGGCGATAACCGCGCTGGGCGGGCTCTTAGGAGTGGTCCTGGCATACGTCGTTTCGTGGTCGGTCGGTTCGCTGACGCTCTGGAGCGCCTTCGAAGACAACGCCAGCGAAGGGGACATCCACCTCTACATCAACGCCGCCACGCTAATTTGGTCGACGGGTATTCTGAGTTTCGTCGGCATCATCAGCGGCATGTTGCCTGCTATCAAGGCTGCGAGGTTGAATCCGATCGAAGCCCTGCGCTACGAGTGATTCTGAATATCCAAATCGATTCGCGAATTTCGAAAAAACATTTCTTTCCCGATTAGAAGGCATAAAATACAACGTCCTTCGTCCAGCAAAGTTCCACATCGTTGCTCAGGAGAAACTTTGAAAAGCTCACTTTCAACTTCTATCGCGATCACGTTCCTAATGGCTGGTTCCTTTTTTTCTGGAACCGGACTGGCCCAATCCAAGCCTGGCGCTCAGGCAGGCGATACCAACACTCTTCCGCCCGGCCTCGATCCGCGTTTCCTCGACACTACTGCCGACCCTTGTGTTGATTTCTTTCAATATTCCTGCGGCAACTTCGCCAAGTATTACCCTATTCCGAACGACCGCTCGGGATACAGCGCCGGCGCGCTCCTATTCGACCACAACGAAGCGATCTTGCACGAGATGCTCGAGAAAGCAGCCGGCACCCGCTCGAACCGCACCCCCAATCAACAAAAGATCGGCGATTACTATGCTTCGTGCATGGACACCGCATCCATCAACACAAAAGGGATCAAGGTTTTTCAGCCCGAACTGGACCGCATTGCCGCACTTAAAGATAAGCGCGAACTTACCCCACTGCTGGCCCACTATCAACTCATCAACGTCAACACCTTCCTTGGACTCGGCGAGCAGCAGGACTTCAAAGACGCAACCAAACAGATTGCCGCAGCCGACCAGGGCGGACTCGGCCTGCCCGAGCGAGACTACTACCTGCGCCAGGGCGATGCGGACGAGAAGATACGCAAGCAGTATGTGGAACACATCACGAACACTCTCAAATTGTTGGGAGAACCTGACGGCGACGCCGCAAAAGACGCGGCAAACATCTTCAAACTGGAAACAGCGCTGGCCAAGGTATCCATGGACGTTACTTCGCGGCGCGATCCCAAGAATGTCTACCACATGATGCCGGTGGCCGATCTGCAAAAGCTGAATCCTGCGCTAGACTGGACGCGACTGCTGGCGGAAGGAAAATTTCCCAGCGTCACCGAAATCAACGTGGCGAATCCCGGCTATTTCAAGGGAATGAATGCAGCGATCGAAGCCACTGATCTGAATACGATCAAGGCCTATCTACGATGGCAGGTTGTGGCTTCCGCGGACTCGGTTGTGCTTCCCAAGGCGCTCGATGAAGAGAACTTTGATTTTTTTGGCCGTAAACTCCGGGGCCAGCCCGAGCAGCAACCCCGCTGGAAGCGCTGTGTCCAGGCCACCGATCGAGCAGTGGGCGAGGCGCTAGGCGAAGTTTATGTCTCGCAGGAATTTCCGGCCTCCAGCAAGGCTGCGACTCTCCAGATGGTCCACGACATCGAAACTGCGATGAATCAGGATATCGATACGCTCGACTGGATGAGCCCCGAAACCAAAGTTCGCGCGAAAGCCAAGTTGCATGCCGTGGCCGACAAGATCGGCTATCCCGACCACTGGCGGGACTATTCCAAACTCACTGTTCTCCGCGATAACGCTTATGAGAACAGCGAACAGGCGATCATGTTTGAAAATCTCCGTCTGATCGGCAAGATTGGCAAGCCTGTCGATCGTGGCGAATGGGGTATGACTCCTCCGACGGTCGACGCGTACTACAACCCCAGCATGAACGATATCAACTTCCCCGCAGGAATTCTTCAGCCACCGTTCTTCGACCCCAAAGCCAGCGACGCGACGAATTACGGCGACATCGGAGGCGTAGTTGGCCACGAATTGACTCATGGCTTCGACGACGAAGGAAGGCAGTTTGACGGGAACGGCAATCTCTCCGACTGGTGGAGCGCCGAAGACGGAAAAAAGTTCGAAGAAAAAGCAGACTGCACCGTAAAGGAATACGGAAATTTCGTTGCCGTCGACGACGTGAAGGTCAATGGCAAGCTGACGCTCGGAGAAAACACGGCCGACAATGGAGGCCTTCGTCTCGCGTTGATCGCATTCCTGGCTGACGCCAAGAGGAAGGGGATCGATCTCAGCCAAAAGCAAGACGGCTACACGCCGCTGCAACAGTTCTTTCTGGGACACGGGCAGGGTTGGTGCGGTAACACGCGCCCCGAACAATTACGGCTCCAGGTACAAACCGATCCGCATTCGCCACGCAAGTTCCGCGTGAATGGTGTGGTGGAGAACATGCCGGAGTTCGGCGAAGCCTTCGGCTGTAAACGCGGTCAGCCCATGGTGCCGGAAAACGTCTGTCGAGTCTGGTAGATTCCCATCGGGCATGGCGGCCTCACAAATTTGTACAATGTTGCCGTGCCTGGCTCCTGCAATTCGCGCCTTGACCGCGTCCTTGCCCAGCTCCGCCTCTACGAACATCCGCTCCTGACCTTCGACGCCCGCGCCAAAGGCGAAGGCGTCGAGGTCGTCATTAAGTTCAAGGACGAATCCATTCCCGTCCACACCTACTACTTCGACCTGCATCCGCGCGACCTCGACCACCCGCAATTCGAATGGACTTTCCAGCGCCAGCTCTATGACGCGCTCCACGACTACTTCGTCGAAATGTTTATCCGTACCCCGCAAGACCGCAAAGACCGCCGCGAACGCGGCCTCTAGTTGCTGGCTTACTGAGATCACGTTCGGGTTCCCCACTTCTCGCGGTTTGTGCGAGAAGTGGGGCTTTTCCATGGGTGGACAGCCGCCATCGGCTGTCCGGGCCAAAAGTATCGGGCCGCAGCACTCGGCAGCTAGAATGTCCCAGCATGTCTCTCCGTCAGATCATCGAGCAGGAAATCCGCGCCTGCGGCCCCATTCCCTTCTCGCGCTACATGGAACTCTGCCTCTATCATCCGGAACTCGGCTACTATACCCGCAATGCCGCACAATTCGGCAAGGCCGGAGACTTCTATACCTCAAGCGACGTCCATGCCGTCTTCGGCCGCCTGTTAGCGCGGCAATTCGAAGAAATGTGGCGGGCACTTGACCGTCCAGCGCAAATCGAAATCCGAGAAATCGGCCCCGGACGCGGCCTCTTCGCACAAGATGTACTGGATTGGTCGGAAAAAAAATTCCCGCAGTTTTTCTCGGCCCTGCGCTACGTTCTGGTCGAAGCTTCGCCCGCGCTGCGTGATCAGATCGAACGCATTCTGGAAGATCGCTTGAAATCCGGCCGTGCCGTCCTTGCAGAAGGCCCACCTGAAGTGACTGCGGACGCTTTGATTGCGCATCCAACGCAAAGCGAGCAGGACTTTGGATGGCGCAGCGCTTCCAGCGCTGCAATTGAGTCTGAGGCTGATGATGGGGCTTTAGCCCCCGCGATGCCCGCCGTACTCTTCGCCAACGAATTCTTCGACGCACTGCCGGTAGAAATCGTCTCCGCCCGGGGCTCGCTGCGCATCGACGTCGATAGGCGACAATTTGTCGAAACCTGGGCCCCGCTCTCGCCCGAAGAATTCGAGTTCCTCGACCGCTACTCCATCCATCCGGAAGAAAACGAGCGCATGGAAATCTCCCTCGCCGCGCACAATGCCGCCGACGAACTTTTCGCTCAATTGGGGCGCGGTTTCTCCACGATCATCGACTACGGCTACACCCGCGACGAACAACTCGCGGGACGCCATCACGGCACGCTGAAAACCATCCGCCAGCACTCGGTCAGTGCCAATCCGTACGAAGCTCCCGGCGAGCAGGACATCACCGCCGACATCAACTTTACTGCGCTTGCCGGCGCCGCAGAAAAACATGGGCTCCGTGCGCACAAACTTATCACTCAGTCTCAATTCCTGCTCGGCATCGGCGAATCCACGCAATTCGCCGACGCCTTCCAAGACTGCCGCCTACCGCAGGAGCGCGCCAAAGTCGCCCTCCAACTCAAGCATCTCGTAACACCAGCAGGCATGGGGGAAAGCTTTCATGTGCTTGTAGCCAGTAAAGGAGTCGATCAGTCGAAAGCCTCATCCCTCGCCGGATTGAGCTTCGGCGTCTCGACACCGGATAAATGAAAAACTCTATCTGGCGTCACAAATCTCTACACAATTGTCGGATAACCGAGGAACTCGTTTCCCGTCCTTATTTATTATTTATCGGGAACGCGCATAATCGCTGTGCAGTCTGGAGGTCATCATGAAAAATCGCAAGCCAGCTTTGTTTCTCGTACTTGCGCTTCTTTTCGTTGCCGCCGCTCTCGCCCAATCGCCATCCGATTCCGCCTCCGCTCATCGCCCAGTCATCTACGTGATGCCGAACGCGATAGCAAATCCAGGAACGGGCGACAATTCCCAAGTCGTGGTGGATTCCTCTCACAACGGCAAGGAGCCACAGGTTGCGAAAATTTATCAGGAATTGCAACGGCAGAAGGAGTGCCAGGGATTCGCCGAGAACATAATCAAAGACAAAGCGGACTACTTCCTGCTCCTGCAGCATGGCGGCGGTAAAGGCAATCGCTGGGCGCTCTCGGATAAGGGCGGAAACGTGATCGCGTCCGGCGATTCGCTGCTCCTGGGAAATTCTGTGAAAGACGCCTGTCTCGCGATCGGCAAAGACAGGCAGATGCACGGATCATCAAATTAAAAAAGATGACGCGAATAGCGGCTGCGGGTGGAAGAGCGGCGCTTTTGGCGCCGCCTCAACCGCAGAAACATCATATGCGGCCTAACCGCGCGACGACTATTCGAGGTCCGGCCTCAGCTTCGCGATTCGATGAGAGGGGTCACCGCCTCCTCGAATCGTCGCCCGTTTCTTCGGCAATGTCCGGGTCTTCTACGCCAACATTAAACAGCGCCGCCTGCGCCGCGGCGTGTTCACGCAGTTCGGCGATCTCGTCCATGCTGCCTTCCGCCGGCTTCTCCTGTTTTCTCTGACTCCGCCGCTCGGCTTTGTCCCGTTGGCGCTGTTGCCGGGTCTGTTCCTTTTGGCGCTTCGTAAACGTCGATCGTCCTCTTGGCATACTTCCTCCCCCTTATTTCCAGGATCGTTCACGGTTGATCGTTCATCGTCCGCCGAGGATCGTTCACCGGTTAAGTGAACTCACGCCTCGTCGACACAATTATTGCAATTCCCTTCTGAGCAGATCTTCCAATGTTAGCGCAACGTTGTCTCTCCGCGAGGACCGCCCCTCCATATCCCGCGGCGGGGACGGCCTGTTCTGCATCGCTTTAGTGCGCGCATTACAAGCGGAACGAACAGCGGAAATTCGCCGGGACGCTTCCAGGATGCCCCATCGCTGATCCAGGCCGAGGTTTGCCGAAAGGGCAGCCTTGACGTCGCTAACCACGCCAAGGTCCTCGTAGACGTTGAGCATCGGCAAATCGGCGTCCGCATGCGGCGAAGCCGCCAGATAATCCGGCTTGCCGACCAGAAATGCCAGAGGCTGGGGCGGTGACGCACCGCGTACGTCTGAGCAAAATTGGTCGCGAAGGCCGGCTTCGCTTGCCATGTCAACCAACACGAGGTCGTAGAGCGCCGGCCGCCACCAGGAGCGCGCTTCCGCGATATCAGCGGCGCAATCCACATCCATGCCGTGCTTTCGCATGACTCCCGCTCGCATGTCGCGCTTGGCCGCGGAAGCATCCAGCAGCAGCACCCGCTTCTTTTTTTCCGCAGGCAATTCTGAGAACTCCACCACATGCATCGGCGTGCTCATTCCGCCTCCTGCCGCGACCGGGAAGTGGCCGCTCCTTTTTTCGATTCTGGTTGTGCGGCCAGGCTCTTTGCCCCTATCAATTCGTGGGTGTGCTTCCGTCGCGCAATCTTCTGCTTCCGTACGCGATTAAATCTGGATTTGTCGCCATTCAGTGCTGACATATCAAACTCCTGGGACAGACTGGTTTCGAACGCAGCCCGGGCTACGGACTGATTTCTTACGGCTTGGCTTGTATCCGTGGCTTGAAAGGGCTGGCAGCGCAAAGACTGGTTCGAACGATGCCGCCCGCGCCAGAAGAATGGCGAACTGCGCTGCGAGTGGTGCGGATGTGGAATAAGAACCGTCGATGCGAAGAATACGCCTCCCGATCTCTCAATCGCGAAGGCGCAAGATAGCTGGCGTTGCAGTCTCTTCGAGGTTAAGTAGCTTGAGTATATCCTGTTTGCAAAATTCCTGCGGAGACTTCCAGCCCACTGACAGTGAACTAAGGACCGACTTACCATCTCCCGTTCCTCGCGTCTTGCGCAAAACCATTGTCACCCCGCACCGAATCCGCTTGCTAATCGGAGGCTTCTCCGCGTACCATGAATGGGTACGTAGACCGAATCGGTCGTGAGCAGTTCTCGCCTCAACAGCCAGCAACCGCCCTTTAGTACCTCCGAATCTCTCAGCGTAAAATCAATTGAAAAGGAACACTTGTATCAACATGGCAGAACAAGGAACAGTAAAGTGGTTCAATGACGCCAAAGGCTACGGCTTCATCAGTCGCCAGAGTGGCGAAGATGTTTTTGTGCACTTCTCGGCGATCCAGGCGGGCGGCTTCAAAAGCCTTCAGGAAGGTCAGACCGTGCAGTTCGACGTAACCAAGGGTCCCAAGGGCTTGCAGGCAGAAAACGTTCAGGCCATCTAGGCCAACGAGAGTTGCGAAAGGCGATGTCCCCGGAGATCGCCTTTTCCTTTACATCTTACAAATGCAAATGGATTCTTTCTGAACCGCAATCACCTCACGACGGTCTACGCCATCATTCGGCACAACATCCGAACCTACCGTTCCGATGGCGTGGTCGAGGTCGTCAGCGGCGCCAGTAATGCTGAATTAGCATTAAAAAGGCTGCAGGAGTGCCAGGACTCTGTCGATCACTTCCAGGGTTGGCGCTACTTCCTCGAAAAGACGGACCTCAAAGCCGGTACCGATCCCATCAAGGCAACTTCTCTTCGGCAGACTGCTCTCGACACCCGCGAATCTGTAGCGATGCAGGAAGAGAAATCCGTCAGCGAGTCTTCCTCAGATATCTGAAGACCCGCCGAGCAGCAGATCGGTAAGCCCAGCGTTTCCGCGGAATCGAACTAGCGGGGCTGCGTCTCCGGATACTCATAGACGCCGCGCCCAGACTTTCGCCCCAACCGCCCCGCCTTCACATACTCGACCAGCAAGGGAGCAGGACGATATTTCTCTCCAAGCGTGCTGTGCAGATAATCGAGAATGCTCAACCGCGTATCCAGACCAACCAGATCGACCAACTCAAACGGGCCCATCGGATGATTAAGCCCCAACTTCAGCGCCTTATCGATATCCGCCGCCGAAGCGATTCCCTCTTGCAGCATGTAGAACGCCTCGTTGCCGATCATCGCGTTGATGCGGCTGGTGACGAATCCCGGCGACTCCTTGATGACCACAACTTCTTTCCCCATGCGCTTGCCGACTGCAACTGCGGAGGCCATGGTCGCGTCGTCGGTCTCTTTGGCCCGCACAATTTCAATAAGTTTCATCTTGTGCACAGGATTGAAAAAATGCATGCCGACGCACAGCTTGGCACGGTAAGTCACACTCGCAATTTCGGTGACACTCAAAGAAGACGTATTCGATGCCAAGATCGTCGCCGGCCGGCAAATCTTGTCGAGCAGGGTAAAGATTTCGATCTTCGACTCTAATTCTTCGGGCACGGCCTCGATCACCAAATCGGCTTCGCGCGCCGCGTCTTCGACCGAGCCCGCATATTCGAGCCGCTTGAATGCCGCATCGGCATCAGGCGCGCCAACCTTTCCAAGCTCAACGGATTTGTCGAGATTGGCGCGGATCTCTGTCTCCGCTCTGCGGAGGGCCGCCGGCACCAGGTCTTCAAGAATCGTTCGATAGCCGCCGAGCGCCGCCGCATGCGCGATGCCGCGGCCCATGATGCCGGCGCCGATGACCGCGACGGTGTCAACCTGCGCCAACTACTTGTCCGCCTTTTCCAGATCGGCGAGCGCACCATTCAATGCCGTGGCCGCTCCCCGCATCGCCTCGGCCAGCCGCTTGCGCTCATCGGCGCTCATGCTGGGGATATAAATGGATATGCGACGCAAGGTCGCCGTGATGTCCTCTACGTAATTCATCGCGCGAATCAGTTCACCAGTCGCAACTGCCATGAGTCTCCTCTTTCGCCGCAAAAAATCCTTCGGATGCGAACGACTCCTTTGAGCTGTAGGCAAACCGAACTTCCTATTTTGGACGTGCAGCGACGTTTAGTAAAGCCGGCATAGTGGAAGAAGGAGAGTGGCGATTCGGCGCCGCACAAGCTTTCTTCCCGGAACAGGCTTCGGCACAGCGCCAAGCCGCCGAATCGTCCTGTTCGCGTCATTCCGAACAACTTGATCGCCCGCCATATAATCGCAATCAATTCTTTTTATGGCTCCGCTCCGCCGCGGCCGGAATCGAATAGCTATATGGCAGACGCTCCTCTACGACGCTACATCTTCGCCAGCGATTTTGACCAGACGCTTACCTTTAACGACTCCGGTTATGTGCTCGCCGAACTCGTCGGCATTTCCACAGAGGAATTCGAGCGCAAGGCCAAAGGCATGGCGAAGATCAATCTCGTGCAGCAGGGCGCGGAGCTCGCATATCTGTTGCTGCACGATCCCGAGTTTCAGGCCAAGGTTCGCAAGGAACATCTGCGCGAAGTCGGCAAGCGCATTCGCCTCAAAGGCGACATCAAGCTCTTATATCAACTGCTCGACGCGGGCATTGACGGCCATCAATTTGATTTCTACGTGCTGTCAGCCGCGCCGGTCGAAATTGTGCGCTCGGCGCTCGAAGACATCGTTCCGCCCGACCACATCTACGGCACGGAATTTCGTTACAAACCTACAGGCGAGATCGACACCATCATCCGCGCGACCGCGGGATACGGCAAGGTGGCCGTGCTCGATAACCTGCTCATCGAGCGCGTCGCTGGCCCCGATCATGTCATCTACACCGGCGATGGCAGTTCCGACATTCACGTCATGCTGCACATCAACTCGCGAGACGGCCTGACTATCGCAGTCTCCGAGTCGCCCAACGTTACGCAGATTGCCAGGCGCACCGTGCTGAGCACCAGCGCGCTCGCGGTGCTGGCGCCGATTCTCGAAGAAGTCGCCGGATGGCCGCGCTACCGCATCCGCAGCTTCTTCGAAGCTAACGGCATGCTGATCCAGGAATGGGAGCGTGTCCGCACCGACTGGTTGACGGTCCGCCCGGCAGTCGAGCGAACAGAACAAATCATAGAGACGTAGCTCGCTAAGTGTGGGACGCGAAGATTCCGAGGATCTGATCCATCCATTGACCAGGTTTTCGTGTTTAGGGGAACGAAGCCGCCTGGCTAAGTTAGCAAGACAGCATCCGGGTACAATTTGTATATGGAACGATCTGGGATCGCCGACCTTCCGCTGCATGGTGGCAATGTTCCCAGATGGCTAGCGGCCCGGATGACACTGCTCGGCACCGCAATCGCGGAGAACGTCGTTCATCATTACGGCGTTTCAGCGCTCCTGTCCCGTCTCGCCGATCCATTCTGGTTTCAGGCGCTCGGCTCGGTCATGGGAATGGACTGGCATTCGTCGGGCATCACCACTTCCGTTTTGGGAGCGCTCAAGAGAGGGCTAAATCCTCGAACTCGCGAGCTCGGAATTTATGTTTGCGGCGGCCGAGGTAGGCACTCACGCCAGACGCCAGCTGAGCTATTGCGATACGCAGAGGGCATCGGCTTGAACGGAGGTTCCTTAGTGCGCTCCAGTCGTCTTGCGGCACGTGTGGACAACAACGCAATCGCCGACGGCTTCCAACTTTATCTTCACGGATTCGTTGTTGCCGCAAGTGGCGAATGGACGATCGTCCAACAAGGAATGAATGGCGCCAGCGGAATGGCACGCCGTTACCACTGGCATTCGGCAAAATTGAAAGACTTTACCCAGGAACCGCATACGGGTATTGTCGGCGAGCATCAGGGCACAATTATGAACCTGGTCGCGGCTGCCGCAGCCCCGGCCCAGCAAGCTCTGTTGGAGATTGTGCGGAGTCGACCAGAAGCGAATTTAACTGATATTCGGAAATTGACAATGCCGATGCATCATGATGTCCGAGCGTCAGATGTGGATCTTAAACGCTTGGGCGCAGTCCTCGCCGTAGCCTATGAACGCGAGTTTCATGATTTCGCATCGTTGCTCCTGTTAGAAAAGCTTGGCCCTAGAACTCTTCAGTCGCTGGCCCTGGTTGCCGAAGTCGTGCATGGCACGCCCACACGGTTTTCTGACCCCGCACGTTTTTCTTTCGCTCTCGGGGGCAAAGATGGCCACCCGTTTCCCGTTCCCCTCAAGATCTACGACGAAACCATACATGTGCTGAGACGCTCGTTGGAAACAGCAAAGGTCGGCAATACTGAGAAAATCGATGGATTACGACGGCTTGATCGTTTCGTGCAGGTAGTAGAGAGTTCGAAGGCCCCGAGCGCCGATTTCACGGAAACCGTCGCGCGCGAACGTCGGATCTCTGATTCGTTGGACGGAGCGACCGCTGGCTCTCGGCCAGCAAAATTAAGGCGTGCGACTCAACAACTTTTGCTTTTCTAGTCTTTGAATCAGACGCCATCCTCACAATTCTCATCCAAAGAACGGCCAGACATCTGCTCGACATTTGTAGAACCAATTTCGAGACGAGGATCTGGATCCAATAATTCGGATGCACTAGATGAAGGCTGAACGATCCGATAATCCGGCAATCTTGTTTGATCTAGATGGCACGCTCATTGACTCGGTTTACGAGCACGTTATTGCATGGGCTGCTGCGTTGCGGAGTGCGGGCATCGTTGTACCAAACTGGAAAATCCATCGTCGCGTCGGCATGAATGGCAAATCCATGGTGCCGCAGTTACTTCGTGAGCCGGAGGTTAACCGGCAAACGGTTAAGATTGGGCCGCTTGAAGAAAAACACGATACCGCTTTTAGCAGAGCGGTAAGCGACATTCGATTGCTCCCCGGTGCGCGAGAATTGCTTCGATACCTGAGCCAATCCGGTATCCGCTGGGCGATTGCCACTACAGGCAATAGAAAACAGACGACGCGCCTACTGCGAGACTTGAAGGTCCCTCCGCACACCGTGGTGATCACGGGCGATGATGTGATAAAAGCCAAACCCTCTCCCGACGTATTCGTTCTCGCTGCGAAAAGCCTGGGCGTGCCGGTCGAAAACTGCGTTGTCGTCGGCGACAGCCCATGGGACATGCTTGCCGCCGGACGCCGGAGAGCGCTTGGCGTAGGGCTACTGTCGGGAGGCTATAGCAAAGCAGAATTGGAGGAGGCTGGGGCATTTCGCGTGTACGCCGATCCCGCAGAGATGCTGTTGCATATTGAAGATCTGGGCATCCCGGGTAAATGACGGTTGCTGCACCATGTTTAGCTAGCGTTGACTTGCAAGGCACAAACTGCGAACGCTGATTTTTGTTTTATCAGTTCACCAACCAGGGCATCGGCGTCCGCATCGAAGTTGGACTAACCGTCTGAACAAGAGAACGCAAGCTGATGCCTCAGTCCTCCAGCGCAACAATACCTCTTCGGAAATTTGGACGAGCCGATGCGCAGATTTCTGCGCTTGGATTTGGCGGCCATCATTTGGGCGAAGCGCCAGATGAACGAACAGCGGTTGAAATTGTGCACCAAGCGGTCGATGGCGGAATTACATTCTTCGACAATTGCTGGGAGTATCGCAGGGGTAAAACGGAAATATGGATGGGCGCGGGATTAAAGGGCCGTCGGGACAAAGTGTTTCTGATGACCAAAACTTGCCCCCACGGCCGCGATGCCGACCTGGCGCTCTCAATGCTGGAGGAATCTCTACGCCGCCTGCAGACCGATCATTTGGACCTTTGGCAGGTTCATGGCATGGCATTCGACAACGATCCGGCCCTTTTCATTCGCCCGAAGGGCGCTGCGGAGGCATTGGAGAAAGCAAAGAAAGAGGGGAAGGTCCGCTTTGTCGGATTTACTGGCCACCAAAATGCCAGGGTTCATCTCGGGATGTTGGAGACCGGCTTTCCGTTTGACGCCGTCCAAATGCCATTGAACGCCTTTGATGCGAATTTCAAAAGTTTCGAGCGGCAGGTTCTTCCCGAACTGAATAAGCGTGGCATAGCGGCGTTGGGTATGAAACCTCTGAATGGCCATGGAGAGGCAATTAAGAACGGTATTGTTACTGCTGAAGAAGCTCTGCGGTATGCCATGACCCTGCCCGTGGCTACAACCATCACTGGTATAGACAGCCTGGAGGTGCTGCACCAGAATCTGCGAATCGCTCAGAATTTCAAGCCGTTCTCGGAAGCAGAGATGCAGGAATTGCGTGATCGATGCAAACAGGACGCTGCAGACGGTCGCTACGAGCTTTATAAGTTATCGCTGAAATTTGACAACCCAGAAGCCAGGCTGGCGCATGACTTTCCTCTCGATACCGAACAGTCCGAGGTCAAGGACATGCTTGGAGCTCAGCAGAACACGGGTCATCCATTTCCGGAGAAGCAGTTTTAGACAAAGAATAAACAATGACCGACTCTTTCGAGTGGAATCGCCGGAAGTTCATCAAGAGCGCGGCTGTTCTGGGTACAGCGCCTTTCGTTTCTGGAGGTAGCATGGCGCAACAGCAGAGTACTGCATCGCAACCAGATTTGTCTGGGGTGGTCCCGCGGAAACCTCTTGGGCGCACTGGGCTACAAGTTTCGGCGCTCGGACTTGGAGGCTATCATCTTGGCTCCGCTGAAACCGATCAGGCGGCCAATGAGATTGTGTCAAAGGCGATTGACCACGGCGTGAACTTTTTCGACAATGCATGGGAATACCACGACGGCCTCAGCGAAGAGCGCCTCGGTAAGGCGCTAAAGGGCAAACGCGACCAGGCCATAGTAATGACGAAGGTGTGTACGCATGGTCGCGAAAAAAAGATCGCCATGCGGATGCTTGAGGAATCGCTCCGCCGACTGCAAACCGATCATTTAGACGTTTGGCAAATTCACGAAGTCGTCTACGAAAATGATCCGGATCTAATTTTTGCTCAAAACGGGGCCGCCGAAGCGCTGCTGGCGGCCAAGCAACAGGGGAAAGTTCGTTTTATTGGCTTCACAGGGCACAAGGATCCCGAAATTCATTTAAAGATGTTGTCTCACGATTTTCCTTTCGACACTATTCAGATGCCGCTCAACTGCTGCGATGCGACATTCCGCAGTTTCGAAACTCAAGTGTTGCCCGAGGCAAATCGCCGGGGTTTGGCGGCACTGGGCATGAAGAGCCTTGGCGGAAGCGGCGAACTGGTGAAATTCGGCGCCGTTACAGCGGGGCAAGGGCTGCGGTATGCCATGAGCTTGCCCGTCGCAACCACCATCAGTGGCATCGACAGCATGCAAGTGCTTGAACAGAACCTGGGAGTAGCGGTTAACTTTCAGCCCTTTAACGCTTCTGAAATGCAAAGACTGCGCGATCAGTGCCGACTCGCCGCCGCAGACGGGCATTTGGAATTGTTCAAGATGACTACCAAGTACGACGGCAAAGTCGGACGCGAACAGCACCACTTCCCAACCGTGCAACAACTCCCACTTTAATGTGAGCTCCGCCCGGACCGGCAGCAGCCGACGATATTAGAGCGCAACCCTTCCTTTCCGCGCTACATCGAAAAGACACACTTTAGCTGCGGGCGCAACTGCTCTTGCTGCCCAGCCCTTACTCCAATGCGACATCAGCACACCCGAAAGGATTCGCTATGAAATTGTTTTCCGCGCATATTGAAGATTTGCGAACGCTATATATCAGCAACCTGAAAAAGGCTCTGGACATGGAGCAGAAAATTACGAAAGCCCTCCCCGACCTCATCGAAAACTCCAGTGATCGCGAGTTAGCGCAGGCTTTCCGCAGCCACCTGGAAGAGACAAAAGGTCATCTCAGCAAGATCCAAGGTCTTTTGCGAAGCAACCAGGGAGACGACTCTACGGAAACCTGCAAGGTCATCGACGGCCTTACCACTGAGGCGTCTGACACGATTAAGGATGTAACGGACCCGTCTGTGCGCGATATCGCGCTCATTGGGGCGGCGCAGCAGGTCGAACATCACGAGATTGCCCTCTACGGCACCTTGCGCCGCTGGGCCGAGATTATCGGTCGTTCGTCCGATGCTTCCATTCTCAAAAGTATCCAGGCGGAAGAAGAAAAGGCCGACGAGCTTTTAACGGAGATCGCCGGAACTGTAAACATGCAAGCAGCGGCATAATCGCCAGCACTCCCTGCCGACTCTTCCCCGGCGGGGAGTTTCTGTCTTCAAAAGAATACTTCGACTTCCTTCCGAATTGAAATTGCTACTGCTCTGGTGAATTTCCCGCCTTCTGCATCCGAATGGAGATCGAGTCATGGTACCTGGTTGTTCTCTTGCGCCGCCTGTTCGTTCAAAGTTGTGATCCACGATGGCGATACTCTCGACGAACTCTGCTTCCCAGTGCGCACATCGTGTCCAATCCCTCCGGGCGGTGGCAGAAGAACATTTATCAAGCCGAGCACATCAGTCGTCATACCGGGAAATAAGCTGTGCAATTTCGTGGCGACTGCGCCGGGTAATGACAGCACCACTTCGGCCTCGCCACAGACACATGCATTTACGATTCTGCGAGCCGCGCGCTTCGCGCTCGTAGAAATCAGGGGCAACGCATCGCTAATACTGAACCATGCGTATTCGGCTTCGTTATTGCCCTTGAACGAGGCATTTCTAGGACTGCCGGTGCGCATGAGCCCCGGACACACGGTGGTTACATAGATGTTGTCCTTCAGGAGTTCAGAACGGAGGCCTTCCGAAAAGCCTGTCAATGCAAATTTTCCCACGCTATATGGAAGGAGATGCGGCACGCTGATTTTGCCGCCAATCGAGGATATATTGACAATGCGCCCCTCGCGGCGTCGCTGAAATGAGGGCAAGACGGCCATGCTGGCAAAATACGGACCCCAGAAGTGCGTATTGATCGAGTCCCGGTAGTCGTCAATGGTCATCGTCTCAACCGGGCCAACGGTAATGGTTCCCGCATTGTTTACCAGAATGTCCGGCGCGCCAAAGTTTTGTTCGATTTTCTGGATGGCCAGCTCAACCTCTTCTCGCATCGTCATATCGACTTCAAGGGTGAGTACCTCATCGGTGATCGTACGTAGGTGCGTTTCGGCCCGTTCGAGTTCGCTTCGGTCGCGCGCTGAGATAGCGACCTTTGCGCCACGCCTGGCGAATTCTTGCGCCAACAGGAGCCCGAGCCCACGCGACCCTCCGGTGACAAACACAGTTTTGCCCCGCAGAGCAATTGACCTGCGCTGTCGGAGCAGCATGGAAGCAGCCATGCCCAGCACGATTCCTGCGCTAATTGTGAAATTACGATGCACCATAAATTAGAACGAGCGTGGTTCTGGAATCGTTGACCGCAGTTTGGATGTTAATAGGCTGGGCGCGGTTGTCGGCTTAGGCTGCGTGGCAAATTCGACGCTCAGGCGGCCCCACTACACCCGTGCCGCCGCCAGTCTCTTACGCTTAACTCTTCCGAGAGCTTGAGCGAAGCCCCAGGGTCTTGAAGCTGACTCTTTGCGATAAAGCTGCATCCAATATGGCCGAACGGAAACCAGCCGAACAGAAATCCACGGAGGGTTAAATGGCGTCAACGAAGCAAAGGAACGCAGCCAGGAGAAATATCAAGAAGGCAGCATCTGCCGCGAAAAGGAAACGCACAATCGCACATTTGCCAAAATCTGTGCGCACCGCACTTGGCAAGCAAGCCGCATCTGTAGCTAAGAAGAGCAGAAAATCACGCAGCTGAGGCTGAGGAAATTGCGCCGCGCATGACCTGCGATATTCGCGTCGGTACTTCCGGGTATCACTATAAACATTGGCGCGGTCCTTTTTATCCAGCGAAAATATCTCCAGATGAAATGCTCGGATTTTATTCGTGCAACTTTGATACGGTCGAGTTGAACAACAGCTTTTATCGCCTTCCTACAGAAGCCGCCTTTGATAATTGGCGAGAATCGACTCCCGCGAATTTTGTTTTTGCGGTCAAAGCCAGTCGTTTCCTGACCCATCAGAAGAAACTCAAAGATCCGGAGAGCGCTCTGCAGAAACTCCTTCCTCGCGTATCGCGGCTATCTCAGAAGCTCGGACCGATCCTTTTCCAACTCCCCCCAAGGTGGCAGGTGAACCCAAGTCGTCTCGAAGCTCTACTGGAGGCATTGCCCAGCGATCTACGGTGCGCCTTCGAATTTCGGGACACGAGCTGGATTGGACCGGAAATAAACAGACTCCTTGCAAAATTTCGCGCCGCATTCTGCATCTACGAACTCGCCGGCTACCATTCCCCTTTGACAATTACCGCCGATTTTGCGTACGTACGTTTGCATGGGCCGGGTATTGGAAAGTATCAAGAGAGCTACAGCGCCGACCGCCTTCGCCGCTGGGCGCAGCAGGTAGAGGAATGGGCTAAGCATCTGGCCGCAATCTACATCTATTTCGATAACGATCAAGCAGGCTACGCCGCTCGGAATGCGTCAGCCCTCAAGCGAATGGTAACGGGAGAAACAGCCGTGTCGGCGAGTAATCGCCTATTCGTGGCCATTTGAGCGCCTGATGCTGCCGCTATCGATGAGGACCAATAGGATGGGTTTGATTTAGCTTGTTGATAATCTCTTCACTCGGGTTGCCGCCCTTACATGCTGGATGCCCGAAACCACTGCTGCTTATGCCGTTCTGAATGTCGAAAATGAGATTGTCACTTGGGCCTGGCGCGACGCCCATCGGCACGGCGTTCAGTCCTAAGGTCTGACGGGTTTTCCAGGCGATTACGTGATCGGCGCACGATGTGTCTCCACTCACTCCCAGGGCGCCAACAATTTTTCCATTCTTGTCATACAACGCCAGCCCTCCGCCGAAAACGATGACTCCTCCTACCGCCTTTCCTACGAGCGGGTCATCGGATTGTCCGAACTTTTGTGGATCACCGGCAAACGCGGTATTTGGATCAGGACCGCTCACGATGCTGTAGAGAGAGCTTCCGGGCTGAGCGCCGGAATAAATGTTGCCACTTGAAAGCGCAAAGTTGTCAGTGCTGAAAGCATTTGCCGTATTCGCTTTCTCTGCGGAGATCAGCCGACTACCTGGCCATTCCGCGCCCCGATTGGGGCCGGTAAAGACCACGGCACAAACTATGCCATCGCGATTCACTACCGTCCCCCATTCCTGGTTCCCGAGTCCGCCGTTCGCCCCCTTCCCCTCTTTCACGGCGCTCGTTAGCGCGGCCTTCACCTTGTTATAGTCCGGGACTTTGGAACAATCCTGCGGGTTCTGAGCAAAGGCAGTAAACGAAAAGCTTACGAATGCCAGGATTGCGACCGCTGTACGCGAGGATATTAAGAGGGGCATAACTATCTCCTGTTCGGTTTCATCGTATGGTGTACAAGTACGCCGCAATGTCGCGGCTATCCTGGTCGGTGACTCCCATTTCCGGCATTGCGGTATGGGGTTCTACTTGCCGGGGATGCTGAATCCACAGCATGAGATTGTCGGGAGTATTCGGAAGTTCGCCGGCAATGTAATAGCGCTCGGCAATGCCGTCCAGGCTCGGACCTATCAAACCCCGCGCTCCGGCAACGCCGGAAATTTCATGGCATGTGTTGCAGCCATACTTTCGAATTTCGGTTATCCCGGAGCGAGCGTCCCCTCCGCTGGTGAGCGTTGCGGCCCTCTCGATTTCAATGCGACTCGGGCGTTCACACGCGCTCGACATGGATAGGACAACCGCGGAGAGCAGAAGCGGGATTGTTCTCACTCGAAGCCTCCCCCTGAGAGGCGGCCAAGTTCCGCCATGCGTGTATATTGCCATCTTGTCTGCGACTCGTTCATCCACTTGACGAGCAATCCGAGAGCAACAATCAGCAGCAGCGTCCCGGCAGGAATCCACATGATCAATCCGCCAATCTGTTGATCCTCGAGCGCGCTAATATGCCACGCCGGAGCTGTCAGCACGTAGAACGAATACCAGGGACGCGGCGCGAATGTGAGCAACGCCCCCAGGACGCTGGTATGCAGGATTGTCGTGAAGACATAAACCAAGCCTCCGCCATAACCGAGAGAGGGGGTTCGGTTTACCAACGGCCACCAAAAGATCAGCGCGGTCGCCAGGAAAGTGATATGTTGCGCGGCATGAATCCAGTCGCTGCGCAGTGTTTGATCAAACAAGAAAGGAACATGCCATATCCACAATGCAAGCGCGGACACCAACCAGGCCGAGAGTGGGGCCGAAATGAACGCCCAAAGTCTCTTTAAAGTTCGTGAGCGCCCAAGGTTGGCGAGCCCCTCGCGCCAGCCTGAGGGCATCGCCCACAAAAATGCGATTAGGGGTCGTCCGAGTACGAGCAGCGGGGCCGAGATCAGCATCAGAATCTCGTGCTGCGTCATGTGCACCCAAAACAGTTGCTCGCCAAGTTCATGGAGTGGCGAGTCCAGTGCGATGACCAGCGAAATCCATCCGAGCGCAAACCAAAATATCTGTCCGAGCAACGATCGTCGACGGGTGGTCCGTCGCAGCATTTTCGTTATGCCGATGCCATAAAGAACCGCCGTTAGCAGCAATGGAATCCAAACGAAAGGCGGCCATGTCCAATCGGTTGCCAACGTGCGGCCAGTTTCTGTTAGCGACCAAGCCGGCGTAGCCCAGAGGACCGCCGCTATCCCTGCCGCTGCGACTTGAAAGTGTTTAACTGACATTTCATCAACACGGACCAAGAAGCCAGCGCGGGACCGAGCCCGCGATAACCATCAAAGCAAAAGAAAGACTGAATGCCATTCCTAGAAGCGCCTGAAAGTGCGCCCGATCGAAATGGCTGCCACCTTCCTCCGATGTGGTACCGGGAAAGCGTCTGAATTCCACCAGGCCGGTTCCGAAGCCGGACAGCGCAATTAGGAAGCAGGCGACGCTAATCAGATGTAGTACGCTACGATCACCGGTGGAACAGCTATGCCGTTCGAGCACATAACTGAAACCGAGATCCAAACCCCAGGCAGCAAAACCGGCTGCCAGACTCCACCACAGGCCTGCTGGAGTTCGTCCCGCCTGGATTTGTTGTTCGGACTTCGCCATTCTTCTCCTTACAAAAATCGAGTCGTTCCGTAGATCAACAAATCCACAATCAACCCCGTGACCACTACGAAATACCAATAGTCGGAATTGATCGCGGCATCGGCAAGGCGCGTTCCTTCCATCTTTGGAGTGAACGAGATGACCAGGAGAACTACGGTTTCGATCAACTCCGTCACCAGGTGCCCGGAATGCATTCCAATCAGAACCCACACCGTGGAGGAATAAGCGTCGTCGGTCCATCGACAGTTCAGGGCGCTGAATTCAAAAACACGGAGAACTGTCGCCACGAGTGCAAACAACGTCAGCACGAGGAGGCCGTTTCGTACTGCGCGGTGTTTTAGTTCGGGAGCCCGCCTTCTGACCACCCACGCTGGAATGACGCTCAGGAGAAGGACAACCGCGTTTGCCATGCCATATTTCAAAGCCGGCGGCAGATGCCCTGGCGGCCAGTCCGTTGAGCGCGTACGCAGATAGAAATAAGTTGCGAACATCAGGGCAAACATCATGCCCTCGATCGCCATGTAAAAGACATTCGCAAGCCACGTCGTATTGCGATGGCCGAATGCGACACTCGGCAAATCGGAAACATCGAGCGTCAGCGGCCTTCGAATTGGCTCGTTTAGCGCACCCATGATTCACCAACTGGTCGAGGCGTGGGAGATTGTCCGCGCGGCCAGAGCCATCCGATTAGGGTGGCTATGACTGGCGGCGCTCCGATTGGAACAGCCCACGGCGTAAAGATTGATCCCACGAATGCGGCCGAAACAGTAACCGCACTCAAGAATGGCCAGATGCTGGGACCGGGATCCTCGTCCTTATGTTGCGGGTCCGCATCAAGACTGTGAGTGACCAGAGTCTCGCGTATGTCGTCCCGCAACCCCACTACAACAGGTTGGTTCGGCGGATCTTCCCATAAAGGATCCCGGCCGCTCACGGTCGGAATATGAAGAAAGTTGTAGGGCGGTGGCGGAGACGACATTGACCATTCCAGCCCCGCGTCTCCCCATGGATTGTTTCCCGCAAGTTCTCCAACTCGCACGCTACGAAAAACGTTGATAAGGAAGACCAGTAACCCGGCAGTCATGAAAACCACGCCACTCGACGCCAGCATGTTCAAGCCCTGCCAATGCATATCCGGGCCGTAGGTGTAGACGCGGCGGGGCATGCCGCGCAGTCCCAGAAAATGCAGCGTGAAAAATGTGATGTTGAAGCCAATGAAGAAGAGCCAGAAATGCCATTTTCCCAATGTCGCGTTGGCCATCCGTCCCGTGATCTTCGGAAACCAAAAGTAGATGCCGGCGAACATGGGAAAAAGAGCGCCGCCAATCAGGACATAGTGAAAATGTGCGACTACAAAGTAAGTATCGTGGACCTGCAAGTCTATGGGGACCGAAGCCAGCATCACTCCCGACAATCCACCGATAAGAAAAACGAAGAAAAAGCCGAAGCACCAGAGCATCGGTAGTCGAAACTGCAGCTTCCCATTCCATATCGTCGCGACCCAGCAAAAGAACTGTACGCCGGTGGGAATTACGATCATCAAGCTCGCAGCGGTAAAAAAACTCTCGCTCAATTGCGGCAGACCCGTGGCAAACATGTGATGGACCCACACGCTGAAGCCTAGAAAGCCCGTAGCCACGACTGAGACGACAATCGGCGTGTATCCGATAATGCGGCGGCGAGAGAAACACTCGACCAGAGTCGAAATAATGGCGGCTCCGGGAAGAAAGATGATGTAGACCTCGGGATGCCCGAAGAACCAGAACAAATGCTGGTAGAGGAGAACGTCTCCGCCTTCCGCAGGGTTGAAAAAGTGCGTGCCCACCAATCGGTCAAGCAGCAGTAGACCGCTCGCGATCATCACCGCCGGCATGGCAAAGATGACGGCGATCGAGATAGTCAATTTCTCCCAGAGAAGGATAGGCATGCGATTTAAAGTCATGCCGGGAGCGCGGTGTCGCAAGATTGTAGTGGCGATGCAGATGGCGACACCGAGGGCTGAGACCTCGGTGAAGGTGATCATCTGTGACCAGATGTCCGCGCGATGTCCCGGAGAATATTGAGGTCCGGAAAGAGGTACATAAGCGAACCAGCCGACATCCGGACCAGTATTAGTCAGAAACCCGCCCCAGAGGACCAGGGCTCCGCCGACGTAAAGGTAATAGCTGAAGGCATTCAACCGCGGGAATGCGATGTTGCGCGCACCGCACATTAAGGGAACGATGTAGACGCCGAAGCCCTGAAACATCATGGGCACGGCAAATAAAAAAATCATGGTGCTGCCGTGCATGGTGAAAATCTGGTTATAAAGGTCTGGACCGATTAAAGAATTTTCCGGCCGTATAAGTTGCAACCGAATGAGCACCGCCAATACGCCTCCAAAAAGCAAGAAGATGAAGGCGGTCACCATGAAACGGATACCGATATCGGTGTGATGGGTGTTACAAAACCATCCCCAGACGCCCTTTGGCTGATTCCATGTCCGAGCGAGACTCCGGGCGAGTTCCGACTCGCCGGTGTCTTGATCATTCGCGACGATGGCCTCTGCAACCGCCAAGTTTCTGCTCCTTAGTGTAGGGACTGTAGGTACGCAACTACCGCCTGGAGGTCGTCTGGCGCTAGCGGATTTGGCGACATCTGAGTTCCCGGCTTGATGCGCTGCGGATCGACGACCCAGCCTGCCAGTGCGCCCGCAGTATTGGGCAGCGTCTCGGCTGCAATCATCTTGCGGCTCGCGACGTGGGTAAGGTCAGGACCCAAATGCGAACCCGCATCTGTGCCACGAATCGTGTGGCACATCAGACATGTATGAGTAAGAAAAACTTCGCGCCCGCGGATGGCGTCAGAGCTTGACGGTTCGGCTGCCGGCTTCAGTTGTTGCTGCTGCCATGCCTCAAATTCATTGACCGATTCCGCGGTGATCGAAAATCCCATGTGCGCATGCTGCAAGCCGCAGAACTCGGCGCACTGGCCGTGATAAATTCCGGCCTTATCGATCTCGAACCAAAAAGCTGACGAATATCCCGGCAGCAAATCACGTTTGCCGGTAATGCTTGGCGCCCAGAAGCTGTGGATCACGTCCTTTGAATTAGTCAGAACAACGACCGGAGTCCCTACTGGAACGTGAATCTCGTTGGCGGTGGTCACCGTCTGGTCCGCCTGTGAATTTGGATATGTGACTTCCCACCACCACTGATGGCCTGTGATCTGAATGGTGACTGGATTTTTGGATGTCAGTCCTTCGACACGCTTGCCGGTGATCACGCTGACCACAAGAATGACAAACAACGCAATTACGGTGATGCCGATGGCGGTCCCGACAGCCCATCCCGCGCGGCGGTCTCCTGCTTCATCTTTTTCGATGACAGGAAGCGGATGGCTGGCGACAACGCGGGCCTTGGCGCTGGCCCTCGTAAAGGCAACGATCATCAGGACGAAAACTGCGAAAAGAATCCAGAACGTGAACCAGTACAACCATTCAATGTGGCCGGCCTGCGGCGCGGCCGAGTGCAATACACTGTGAGGACCGGGATCCAAAACCTTAGCCTGCACCGCCAAATAGGCGGCAAGATGACGGGCGGAGTTCACTTGGGTTGCCCCGGAACGCCGGTAATTCCGGTCGGGACCTGTTCGGGTGTGGAAGACTCCGCGGGCTTTATATTCATCTGGTCGGTACGGTTTGGAGACACGCCCTTGGGAAGCAAACCAGCCATAGACCGGACGTAAGCCGCGATCTCCCAAGCTTGGTATTCGGGGATGCGATTTCGGAAAGATGGCATTCCGTTTGGCCTGCCTTGCATGATGGTGGCAAAGACATTTCCCGGTTCACTGCCATAAATCCAGTTTCGATCCATCAGAGGAGGACCGATTCCGCCGCCGCCGTGTGCGTGACAACCGACGCAGTTATATTCCTCGTAAAGTTTTTGGCCCTCGGATACCGCGTAGGCACTCTCCTGGTACATGTTGGAATTCGGTGGTGTTGGGATTAAATTTGCCCCGGGATTCAAGCCGCTAATTTGAATGGTATTGAGCGTGTCATTTGCGGGCGGAGGTTGGCGCAAAATCCGATTTTCGCGACTGCACGAGCCGAGGACAGCTATTCCTCCAAGCAGAAACACGAGTGGTAGAGAGCGATGTTTCAATTCACGACTCCGTTAGAGTCTGCGGGAGAAGCAAGTGGCAATTGCGGAACTCCATATTCATCGAGAATGGCGCGGATGTCGGACCCACGGTCCAAAAGGATTTTTTCCAATTCATCTCGCAAACTGAGATTGCCCTTGCGGACGCCCATTGAAATTGCGAACGTAAATGGCAGACCAGGTGGATCTACTTCAGGTTCGACCGAAGTAACTCGAAGCTGCTCACCCACTTTCTTGGCAAAGTATCCAGCGAGAGGCCCCCAAACGATGGCAATATCCACTTTGTGATCGGCTACCGCCCGAACAATAGAATCCGCACCATCACCAGTTGTGTCGAAGCCCACAATCGAGGCTTGCAACCCGCGCCGCGCGAGCGCCTCTCCCGGAGGAGTGTATTGTTCCTCCAATACTTGCACTCCTATTTTCAAACCATGCAGTGCGGAAGAATCGAGTGAAGAGATAGCAGGTTCGGCTTGCCTGGCGACAAAAACATACGTCGACCTGTAATACGGGCTCGTGGTGAGAACGGGCCGATAGTTTGTGGGGATTCCGAGTAATAAGTCACATTGGTCCTTGTTGAGGTACTCTCGAACGAATCCCCGGCCCATTCGTTGCCAAACGAAGGTGAGATGAGCATTTAGATCGCGTGCCACAAGCGCAGCGATACGATTTTCAAAGCCCGTTTGATCCCGGCTGGAAAATGGCATGTTGTCGGGATCCGCGCAGACGCGCAATTCACGAGTCTGGCCACTCACTGCCATTGCAGGAATCAGCAACAAGAAACCAGCTACGAACTTAAGGCAGGGCGAATACATAAAGCATTCCCCCTTTGTTCGTGTAATGAGGGAGGTCTTTCATCGCTGCCGCGAATCCCAAAGCCGCCGATTCATCGCGAGCATCCAGCCCGCCCGCTACAATCGCTCCCGCCCAGCCGCCGACTCCTGACAAGATGGCGACGTATTGCTTCCCATCCGGTCCTTTGTAGGTTGTGGGTTGGCCGATAATTCCGGAGCCAGTTTTGAATTGCCAGAGCACCGTTCCGCTATGGGCGTCGACCGCTTTGAACCATCCATCAAGTGTCCCGTAAAACACGATGTCTCCCGCAGTGGCGAGTGCGCCGCTCCACACTGGAAAATGATCGGGAATCGTCCACACGACTTTGCCCTCGACCGGGTCCCAGGCGGTGAACTCTCCTCCGTAGCCACCGGGCGCGTCATACATGCGGACATTCGCTCCCACATACGGCGTGCCGGCGATATAGTTTGGAGTGAGATCCTCTTCATCCATGCAGAGATGATTGTGGGGGATGTATAGCAATCCGGTTCGCGGCGAAAAGGCTGAGGGCTGCCAATCCTTCGCGCCGGGGGACGCGGGACACAAACGCTGTATCACTTTTCCCGTGACAGGCTTCTTCTCTTCAACATACTGAAGCTGCCCTGTCTTAAGGTCCACGCCACGGCTCGTTGTAATTGGCGCGAAGACGCTGGCCGACAGTACTTCTCCGGTGGCGCGATCCAAAACGTAGACATAGCCGTTACGATCGGGATGTACCAGAACCTGCCGTGCTTGTCCGCGGATGGGAAGATCGAGGAGGATGTTTTCATTTACAGCGTCATAATCGTAAAGATCGTGAGGGCTGAACTGATAAAACCACACCGCTTCGCCAGTATCCGGGTCGCGCGCGAAGATGCCGGCAGTAAATTTGTTATCGCCGGGACGGGCATCCGCATCCCAGGGGCCGGGGTTCGCGGTGCCGTAATAAATCAGGTTGAGTTGCGGATCGTACGACATCCAGCCCCACACGCCGCCGCCGCCAATTTTCCATGCGTCGGGCGGCCAGGTCTTCACGCCTAAATCCTGGCCTCGATCCTGCGGGTAAAATGGCTTGAAGCGTGGGCCGATCAGAACATCTTTATCCGGGCCCGCGGTATAAGCTTTCCACGTAACCTTGCCCGTCTTTCCGTCGAGCGCTGTCAGCCACCCACGAATTCCGAATTCACCGCCGCTATTTCCTACGATGACTTTTCCTTTGACGATAAGGGGAGCCATAGTCATGCTCTCGCCCTTGTTGATGTCGCCAACGCGCGTTTTCCATACTTCCCGGCCGGTTTTGGCGTCTACGGCTACAGTCTGATTGTCCAGCGTGTTGTAATAAATCTTCCCATCGTCATAGGAAGCGCCTCGATTGACAACGTCGCAGCATGCCACTCCCTGCGATGCGGGTGTGGGCAAGGGTTCGTACACCCACTTCATCGGAGCGCCTGGCTTTGTGAGGTCGAGGGCGTACAAGTTGTTTGGGAAAGGCGTGACGATATACATCGTGTTGTTCACAACAAGAGGCGCAGCCTCATGCCCGTGAGTCATCCCCGTGGAAAATGTGAATGCCAGCTTCAGATCCTTGGCATTTTTGTCACTGATCTGATCAAGCGAGCTATAACGGGTGCTCGCGTAATCCTTTGCCGGTCGAATCCATTGCCCGTCGTCGGCTTCGAGGTGTCCCTCATAGGAACGTGGCTGATAATTTTGTTCGATCGTGGGCTGTTGCATCCGATCGGTTTGAGCAAATACGCAAGGAACACAGAAAACGGGGATAATTAGGAAAATTATGATGGATGGACGATACGTTCGGCAGATCGACAACCGCGCTTTGTAGACCCCCCTCATTTATAGACCAACTATCTGGATTGTTATAACGCCGTTGTGATGCGGTATCTTCTGCAAGAGTTGGCAGTGAACAAGGTGCTTGCGATAAAGACCCAGCTCAGCCTTATCAGACTCATCTCAGCTCCAACTTGCTACTCACAAAGTAGGCGGTAGATAGCCAAACTTAGACCGTTACCTCGTCGATTCGGTATGTGGTGCAGGATTTCCATCGCCGCCGCCAGGGCGGAACACAGAATGAGCGCAAGCTAGCCGTCGTTCTTCTACCTTTTGATGTTGATTTTCTGCGCGGGTGATGAGTTCCCTGAAATCAGTGTCCCGCAAGCGCGGATCATCGGAGGCAACTGCCGCCATTGCGCGCCAGAGAACCGATTTTCCGTGAATTCCTATTAAAAGGAATTCAAGCGCTTCAAAGGTCCCGAGTCCATCGGCAGAGCCATGTTTCAGCTTCAGGCGACTGACCTTCTCCGAAAGCCAGGCACTCCACTCTTTCATGCCGCCCACAGTGCCGCCCAACGATTCCGTCAACCTGGCGAGGACCTCGCGGTCGGCTTCGACCTCCGCAAGCACTTCGCCTGCAAATGTCCCGAGCGGTTCTCCAGAGAAATGGTCGCGCATCGCCTTGAGCAGTTCGATCGCGTGTAGGGCACCTGCCAGATGATCCTGCAGATACGTGGTGAGGGCGTCATTACTCATTATGGATGTTCCGCAACACTTCGAGAGCACGCATGGCGCCAGTCAACGCCTGCTTCTCTCCATTGTGATCGCCGCCGGAGTACCACAACTCCCGATCGCGAAGACTAAGCGCATACTCAGCTTCTGCAATGCGTCCCCGCAACTTGGCGGAGTCCTCCTCAAAGAGAGCGGCAAGATAAAGGTCCCTCCACCCTCTTTCCGTCGCTTGCTCCCCATTAGATTGCATGTTTTGTCCTTAACTCAGACGTTATAACGGAAGCTGGTCATAGTAGATCAATCAGGTTTTTGCTGTATGCGAAAAACGTCATTATTTTCCAACCTCTTAGCTATGAAAGACTGGCAGAGGGCCAAATCGTGGTGGCATCGAATATAGACAAATGACTTCTTGTTTCTCGGTTAATGGGGTTCGATCATACGGACGTCTTGGTATCGGACCATCGGGGGTTCGATTCTGTCTTCTTAATCGGACCTTCAGGATGGCGAATTATCGGTAGAGTCTTATGGTGGACGGGGAGGCAAGATAAAAGCCGACCCAGCGGATTCCAAGTGTACGCCAGTATCTAGGAATGGAGCGCTAGAACCACCTGTCGGCACTGGAGTCGTGCAACTTCTTTCGTTTCTGCTTAACTACGGCTGCGGTTCTCGGCTATCGCCTGAAGAAACGCTGAAGCTTATTCCAGGGCAAGCTATTGAGGACGTCCGCTTTTCGCAGACCAGCCCGCCGCGCCTGATCGAGTCCGCACCGGACAAGATCGAGTTCTCCCGTGCTGTGCGAGTCGGTTGAAACCGCAATCATCACCCCCGCCGCAGCCGCCCTGCGTGCGTTATCAGCAGACAGATCCAGCCGATCCGGACTTGAATTGATTTCGAAGAAACAGCCGTTCTGCCGCGCCTGATCAATCACGCGTTCAATCTCGATCTCATATCCTGGACGCTTGAGCAGAAGGCGTCCCGTCGCGTGTCCAAGAATGTTGAAATACCGATTGTCCATCGCACGCAGCAGTCGCTCAGTCTGCGCTTTCTTGTCCAGAGCGAATCGCGAATGAATCGAGCACACGGTGTAATCGAGTTCTTTCAGCAAGTCATCCGGATAATCGAGCGACCCGTCCGCCAGGATATCCACTTCACTGGACTTGAGTATACGGAAGCCGCGGAATTTGCTGTTGAGCTTGTCAATGTAGCGAATTTGCTGCCAAAGATCGTCAACGGGCACACCGCCTGCGATCTTCAGGCTCTGGGAATGATCCGTGATACCGATATATTCGTAACCGCGCTCGCGGGCAGCTTCCGCCATGTCTTCGATGGAACCAACGCCGTCGCTCGACAATGAGTGAGCGTGCAATTCGCCGCGAATATCCTTCGCCGTCACGAGGCGGGGCAGAGTATTTGCCTTCGCACGGTCGACTTCGTCACGGCCTTCGCGCAGCTCCGGTTCGATGTATTGCAGGCCGAAGTGACGAAAAAGCGATTTCTCCGAGGCAAAGCCCTCACGCTTCAGATCGCGCAACAGTCCCGTTACGGCTGCGAGCTTCTTCAGATGTGCTTTCGATCCGGTGCACGCGACCATATGGAAGCCCCAGTCTTTATCTGCCACCACCCGCAGGCGCAGCAAGATTCCTGAGGAGAGGGCGAAGGACGCATGATCCGCGCCGGCATCAACGAGTGGCGTCCGCCCGCCATAGCGTTGCATTTGTGCAACGACTTTCGGAAAATCGTCAGTCTCGATAACAAAGACCAGTTCCTCGATCACCTCGATGCGCCGCCGGTAATCACCGGCTGCTTCCGCGCGGCTTACGTGACAGACACGTAACAGGAATTCCTCAATCAGTTCGCGCAGAGCGTCTGCCCGATACAGCAACATGGCATGCGTTTCAGTTAAACCTTGCCGGATGTGTTGCGCCATGCGGTTTCCGAATACTTTCTCAATCTCGCCGCTTTCAAGGCGTTGATGTAACTCGCTCAAGGAACTGATGTTCAATTTCTTGTAGACACGCATGACGCGCCGGGGATCCAACCTTGGATGCGCGCTCAACTCGGCTACGGCTGGCGAGACCTCACTCCGCAGTCTTTCCAGCTTTGTCAGTGTCCCAGTGGTAACAATTTCACGGATGGCGCTTGCGATTGCCGCGCCGATGCCGGCAAACTGGGTTAGATCCTCCTCGCGGCGCACCATTTCATCCAGACTTTCCGAAAGGTTACGGATGTGCGCGGCGGCCCGGCGATAAGCCTTCACCTTGTATGGATTTTCTTTTTGCGTAGACAGGAGCTGTCCAAGGCTCGCCAGCCGGTCGGCAATTTCGGCGTTGCTCAGAACCTTCGGAGTTTCGTTCAGTTCGCGGTCAACGATCTCTTCCATGGCCTCCCTTGTTGGTTCTAAGTCGAAGCGACGACAGTGTCACGACCTGGGCTCCCGCCATCTCCCGGATATTGTCAATCGCTTCGTTGTGCTCCCGCGCGGAACGCGCGGCGCAACAGTCGGCAACCACTGTGACCTTGAAATCACGCATTTTTGCGTCGTGCGTCGTGCATAGAATGCAACTGTTCGTGGCAATTCCCGCGAGGATGATGGATGAGGCGCCCAGGTGTCGGAGCAACAGGTCCAGCGGCGTCTGGAAAAATGCAGAGTGCATGGGCTTGAGAACACAGTAATCCTGCTCGTCCGGTTGAACAGCCTCAACGAAGGGTTTTCCGGCGCAATCAGTGCGCAGGCAGTGCGCCAGCAATTTGCCGGCGTCCGACCTCCACTGGCCGAAATTGTCGTTCACATAAACTACGGGGATATTCGAGGCACGTGCACGCTTCTTGAGGCGTGCCAGA
>DATAUY010000098.1:0-2491 GCA_036268025.1 Candidatus Sulfotelmatobacter sp.
CGCCAAGACGGGAATGAGCACCTTAGCCAAGCTTGGCATCGCCGCTCTGGCCGTCATCCTGGTCGTGGGCGCGGCGGGAGCGGTCGGCGTGTACTACGTTGCCCATAAAGTCAGCCAGAAATATCACGAGGTATCGGATGGAATTCTCGGCTCGGGTGCGGGATCGGGTTCCAGTTCCGATCCGAGCAGTGGCTCCGGAAGAAGCGGTTCCGGCAGCAGCGGCTCAGCATCCAGCAGCGGAAACATGGGGAATGTCTGCCACCTCTTGAGCAAAGAAGATGTGGGCCGCGCGATAGGGGTAGAGATTGTCCGTAGTGAGCCTGGGGACAATGGTTGCTCTTACATCGCGAAGGGCACGCAGGCCGACATGACTGCGAAGCACGTGACAGCGATGATGGCCGCACGCGGAGCCGACAAAAAAACGCAACAGATGATCCAGGGCTTCGCCGGAGGAATGGGCAAGATGTTCGCCAGCGAGAAGCCCGCATCGGAGCAGGACAATTCCGGTGAAGTTCCGGTCTTCTCGTTTTCGGTCGATCAGAATGCCGCCGAAGAACAGATGCGCCTGAACGCGAAAGTGCTCGGCAATCTCGGAGACCAGGAAGGCCTCCCGGGAATCGGCGACCAGGCATTTGTATCGTCCGACGGGATGATCTTTGTGCGGAAAGGGAAAAATCTGGTTCGCATCATGTACATCACGTGCCCGTGCGGTACGGAGGCGGTCAAGCCACTGGCCAAGGAAATCGCAGACGCGCTGTAAAGGCCTTTTGGCCGGACCTGCTTGCCGTCCCACATTGTCTGAATTTCTGGTATCGCCCAGGAGGAATGGTGCGCGCGTCTCAGAAAAAATATCTGGTTCTAATCGGTTTGGTACTCATCCTCGACGGGGCGTGCCGAAATTCATCGGACGAACCTTTCTTTTCTCACAATTCGCCATCGCAAAAATCGCCTTCGAATTCCAGTGTCCGTTCCGCTTTGCCAGCAGGATTTCCGCAAAGTAACGGACCGGTCCTCACGGGACATCCCGTCAAGCTGAGCGATCTGTCAGACACCGAGATACGCTTTGGAAGAGCACCGAAGCGCGGCCCTGGCGTCACCTATCAGGACGATATCATCCTGATGGAAGACGGTGACAAGGCGATTCAGTCGTTTGCATCGAACGGACTGTCCTGGACCCTGGATGCGAATTCTCCACACGTCAATGAAATTCAAGAGGGCAAGATCCTGTTCGCCACCGAGCGTTGCGTGGGCAAGGTACTCGCCGTCCAGCGGAACGGCAGCAGTGTCACTGTCGTACTCGGTCCCGCGCAACTGACTGAGCTTGTCAAAGAAGGAAACTTCTCGTACGACCAGCCGCTGGATCTAAACAATGCAGTTGCGGTCGTTGCTCCGGATTATCCCGGCGCTCTGGGCTCGAAGGCAATGCAAGACGCAATGCAGAAGCCGAGCCAGACGTCACGCAACGAGGGCTCACACAGCTTTCACCGTGCAGTCAGCTACTACGTCGTTTCGGACCGCGGACAGTGGACGCCAATGCGGACCGTCACCGCCGGCGCTCCACGTGTAGTGGAGACGGCATACCACCCGGATGCCCCACTGATCACCCCCGCTGCCTTTCAAGCGGAGCAGATTCTCGGCGGCGCGGCGAATGCTGCGCTGGGCCAAGCGGCGAGTGCTATTCCCCTTCCGAATCTTCCGAAACTTAACTTCAATAACCTGCAAGCTTATCCTTGCGCGCTGGATTGCGGCGGTATCGGGGCGAAGCTTTATCAGGAAAAAGATGGAGTGAAGGTCTGGGTCTCCATCGTTTTCCATCTGAATAATCCTCACCTTCTCTTTAGCGCCTGGATCGGCAACGGGGGCGTCAACGCAAATCTGCAGCTATTCGGCGGAGCGGGTATCACCGTAACCGTCGACGGTACAACGGGCGGCGATTTCAAGTCGGTCGAGGCGAACATCAAAGAACTCGGCCTAATTCCAGCTGAAATCAATGTTCCGATCGGCGGCGTGTTTGTCCCACTCACCGCCAAGCTCATCGAGTCTCTCGATATCGCCACCGGCTTCAGCGCGAAGACTTCGGTCCTTCACGGTGAGGGTTCGCTCGACCTAAACGGAGAAATTTCTGCCTCCTACATGGCAGGTAAAGGCTGGAACATTCCCAAGCCTTCGGCAACCGTGAGCAACAATCTCGCCGGAATGATCAGCGGTGTATCCATGGGCATCAATTCCTTCGTGTTTGCCTTCGATCAGAAATTGCTCGTCGGCGTGGGCACGTTGGGATTTGCAGTCGGGCCGTATGTGGATTTGTACACCACGCTGACGGCACTTAAGCAGAGCAACACCACCATGTACGACTGCAGGCAGGCCACTTTCGCCATTCAACTTGGGGCCGGAATTGGTTACAGCATGCCGAAGGTCGTAGCCAGCGTGATCAATGCCGTGCTCGGACTTTTTGGCGCCAAACCGATTGCGTCGTCGGGCACTATCGTCG
>DATAUY010000099.1:0-12191 GCA_036268025.1 Candidatus Sulfotelmatobacter sp.
CGTCTTCGATTGACACCCAGGTGACCGGCTTGTTCTCCCAACCTTCCGGGTACGTGCCGTTTTTCCAGGGGCGCAGGAAATTATGATTGTCTTTGGGCTGGTAGTGAGTGGCGTCCAGAAATTCTTTGAACTGAGCGTTGGCGACTGGTGCGCGGTCGAGGTAGAACGTGTGCATGTGCAAGCGATGGCGGTGGAAACGGCGCGGCTCGTCTTCCCAGGGATACTGCACGTCTACTCCGGGATCGTTGCCGCCTTCGACCTCGATTCCACTGACGCGAAAATCGAAGTCGCCTTCGGGAATGAGAACCATGCCGGGGGGAGCCACGGCTACGGGCTTCGTGGAAGTAATTTCAACCATGGTCTGCCGTACCGGCTCCCAAGTGCGCGAGTAGCTGGCGAGGGGATGCTGGGAGCGCTCCGCCATAAATTTCAGCAGCTCCGGCAGATTCGGGGGCGATGAATTGTTTTCTATGGCGAGCACTGCGGCGAAGCCTAGCGCTTCGATATCGAAGCTCAGGAGAGCTTTTCCATCGGAGAGCTTCGGGGTCAGTTCTTTGCCATTCCACAGGTCGTAATAGTGCGCCCCGTAATGAGCGCTGGCGGCTTGCGGCACCGAGAGCTGGGCTCCGCTGACGTTGTACTCGTTGCGATTGACTATCGTCCATAGCGTAGCGCCCGTGGATGGGAAGCGGCTCGCGAAAACTCCATCCTTGAGAACCGGCGCGTGCGGCTCCCAATCCGGACTGCGCAAGAGCGTGGCCATGGCGCGCTCGATGCGCGTGATGCGCAGAATGGCTTCGGCATCGTGAGGAGTGTTGCCGTACCAGAATCCCCAGAGATTTTCGAGCGTAGCGTATCCCTGGCCGTTGAAGAAAGCGTGTTGCAGGCTGTCTGTCTTGTCGCGCGTGAAACGGTCGGTCACGTTCACCATGTGACGCGGTTCCATCCACTTGTCTTTGCTTACCATGGGAATGAATGGATAAGGCTTGCCTTCCCAGGTGACCCAATCGTTCCAACTGATATTGGACCATGCGAGCGATTCATCGCGCGGTTGAAACTGCGGCTCGAGCGCGAGCGGATGTTGGATGGCGTCGGAAGCCTGGCGGAATTGCGGCGGGACGCTCTCGAGGGTGTCGAAGTTAATTCCGTCGGCGTCGATTTGCTTCATCAGGTCCGACATTGTGGATGCGGCGGCTGCGCCTTCGTCGCGGGTCCCTGTGTCCCATGCGAGAAAAGGGAAGAAGACTTTTACGCCGTGTTTGTGGAATTGCTCGACCATGCGGCGCAGGCCGGGAATTCCTCCGGGAAGGTCGCGCAGGAGGTCGAACTGATTTCGATCGTCGACACCGAGGTTGGGATAGACATGCCAGATCAGCACGGCATCAATAGGGCCGATGCGGCTTTCGGTTTCGTAAAGAAAGCGGTCCACAGTGTAGTCGGCTTTCTCCGGGTCGTAGAAGCTGCGGTCCCAGATGAGCACCTGCACCTGGGAGAAGACGTGCTGCGTCCATTCCAGCTCGGGCCGCTCGTATTGCGACGGGCTGTAACCGCGCAAGGTTTGCGCGTTGCTGCGCCACGACTTCAGATGCTGGAGCCAGGCTTGCTGCACGGCGGGAGTTGAAGGCCCGGAGAAAAAGACTTCGGCGGGGGCCGGAGGCTCGGGCATGTTGAGGATCCCGTTGTGCGAGACGAGATCGTGACGGGGCTTCCACTCGTCGGCGGACGAAATATTAAGAATCAGAAACAATGCGGTCAGAACAGCAACAATTCCATTCAGGAGACGGGTCCGGTTCATTAAGGGGTCTTTGTCGTGTATTTTTTCCCCGATCACAGCGGGCATTAGCGTTCTATCATCTTTCCGGAAAAGAAACGAGCCTGGAAGCAGACATCGAAAAAACGAGCCGCGGAAACGAGATTGGCATGCTTCTTGCACTCATATTTGTACGCGAAAAATAGATTAGGATTGTGCTGCCTTTCCCAACGCAGCAAGGAGGCTCTGTGAGAGTTTACGGCGCTTTTCTGTTCCTGTTCTTCTTCATGTTCGTTGCTGTCGGGCTTGTCCCGGCCAGCCCGCAAAACGACGAGGGCACGGTGACCACGAAAATTATTGCCATGGAGAAGGCATGGAACCAGGCTTTCAAGATGCGCGATGCCAACGCGCTGAACTCCCTGCTTACGGACGATATCGTGCTTGTGAACGACGATGGCAGCCTCGAATCAAAGGCGGAGTTTCAGAAGGGCATCCGGGATGCCAAGGCGAGCGACGAGCAGCAGGTCACGCCCGAGTCGATCGAAGTGCGCGTATTCGGCAATACCGCGGTCGCGACTGGCGTGTTCCGCTTGAAAGGCGTCGAGAATGGAAAAGCATTCGCCAGGAAAGATCGTTTTGTGGACACCTGGATTCGCAAAGGCGATAGCTGGGTATGCGCGTCGGCTTCGGCAACTCCGGTAGGTAAGTAGAAAGTGAGTTAACAGTCCACGGAGGAATTCAGTTTACCGCTTCCAACATGGCTGATCGCGGAGGGATATTCTATAGTGTCTTCCACCCACACGGTTCAGGACAGCGACACCCCAAAGGAATAGCGGACGGCCCACAATTTTTCTGGGTGGCTTGAACACAATAAGGAGAATTCTTATGCCGACGATTACAACGAGAGACGGAACAGAGATCTATTACAAGGATTGGGGCAAAGGTCAGCCCGTTGTGTTTAGCCATGGCTGGCCACTGTCCGCCGATGATTGGGACGCGCAGATGATGTTCTTCCTCAACCACGGCTATCGAGTCATTGCACATGACCGGCGCGGACATGGCCGTTCCTCGCAAACCGACGGCGGCCATGACATGGACCACTACTCCGACGATTTAGCGGCGCTGACCGAGCAACTCGACCTTAAGGAAGCCATACATATCGGCCACTCGACTGGCGGAGGCGAGGTGGTGCGCTACATCGCTCGACACGGCGAAAGCCGTGTATCGAAAGCGGCGATCCTCAGCGCAGTGCCGCCGTTGATGGTGAAGACGGCGAACAATGCGCTCGGGCAACCCAAGCAGGTATTCGATGATTTTCAGCGGCAACTGGCCGCCAATCGTTCCCAGTTTTATTACGATGTGGCGTCTGGACCGTTCTATGGTTACAACCGGCCGGGCGCGAAACCGTCGCAAGCGGTGATCTTGAACTGGTGGCGGCAGGGAATGATGGGAGGCGCCAAGGCGCATTATGACGGCATCGTCGCTTTCTCCCAGACCGATTTTACCGAGGATCTGAGGAAGATTACGGTGCCGGTGCTCGTGTTGCACAGCGAAGACGATCAGATCGTTCCTTACGTTGCCTCCGGACCCTTATCGGCAAAGTTGTTGAGGAATAGCACGCTCAAAACCTACAAGGGCTTTCCGCACGGCATGCCAACGACTGAGGCCGAGACGATCAACGCCGACCTACTGGCGTTCCTGAAAAGCGGGAAGAGCCAAGCGGCGGCATAGGCGCGCGGAGAGAGTCCTGCTCTTTTCTGGTTTTTGGGAACGGGCGGGCACAATCGAAACTTCGATGTGTTGTGCAATCCATGGGCGAGTCTTATTTCCAGGACCTACCCACTCAAAGCCAAGAGCGGCTTGACTGCGCCACCGCCGACTTCCGTTTCAACATGCGAGCATGGCGTTGAGTGGCCCGGCGAGTTTGGCCTGCAGTGGGGCTTCGCAGAAACTGATTTCCTTCAGCAACATTTGCACGGTGCTTTGAAATGTGCGTTTGAGCTCGCGAGTATCGAGGGAACGCGGAAGGCAATTGGCTGCGAAGCTTTTTTCTGCAGGAGGAAGATCATCGAGTTCCGCGCCCCTGCTGTGCGATCACGCCGCAGCGAAGGCAGGCGAGTTCGAAAACCTGATTGCGCATTCCGCCTAGCAGGTATTCGGTCTGTAAGGCGCGCCCGCGTGCGAGGCTGGAGCGGACGTGAAGTGCGTAGAGCCACGCCATGCCGATGATCGTTTGACGGTTGGGAATGGGAGCAGCAGGCGGCGGATTCGGGGCACCGAAGATGAGTTTGAAGTTTGGTCCGATTGGGGCGAAGTCTTCGGTGCTCCAGAAAGCGAGATCCACCTGAAGAGTATTTTTCAGCAGAAAGACACGGAATAAGGTGGCTCCCCGTGTGACGTCGACGTGGGCGACTGCTTCATGATCGCGATAGAGACGCTCGGTCCATTCCGCGACCGATTAGTCATGAGAGGCTCCACGCTCATGACGGAAATGTTACGCGAAGCGTAGTGTCCTTCTTCACCCAGAGACAAGCAATCCTTGTCCCCCACTCAAGTCAAAAACTGGCCCTTCGACAAGCTCAGGGCGGGCTTTGAATGGGCGACCCCACGGTTTCCCCCTTCGAAAAGCGCAAAGGTGGGGTGTCCTCAGCCGTGGTGGCGTTACAAAACAAGCTAAGCTTGGTTTCATAATCGCCGATTCAAGCCAAAGGCGGGTCCGAATGGGCCGTCCATCGCCGGTTTCCGTACGAACGACTGATGAAGGTATGCAGAATTCTTCATCTTGATCGTCGTTGGAATTGGGATGACAATGCTCGCGCTGCTTGTCCCAATTCTTCGACGTTGCGATCTCGAACGATTCCTTTAGATCGCAAGACTAAGGAAGCCAGTCCATGAAGCCAGCCTGCTTCGTATGCTTGCTCTTCGTTTCTTCACTTCTTGCCCAAACAAATCCCGCACCTGCAGCGGGTTTGATGGGAAATGTGTTTTCTGGCCGAGCATTCGAACCCGAGCACCAGGTCCAGAGCAAACTCGCGGAAAGCTATGGACGGCTGCCGCTAAGCTTTGAACCGAACGTGGGGCAGATCGGGGGGCACATTGAGGGATCGGTAAGCTTTCTCACCAGAGGCGCGGGATACAACCTCTTCCTGACGAAGAACGGTTTGATTTTGTCGTTGAGGCAGAAGCCATCGCAGGGGAGTTCCGAGGCCGTTCGTCCCGAAGCTGTTCTTCAAATGCAGTTGCTGGGCGCGCGGCCGGAGACGGTCGTGCGTGGAACCGATCAACTGCCGGGAAAGACTAATTACCTGCGCGGCAACGATCCGGAGAAGTGGAATACCAATATCGCGAATTATGCCAAGGTCCATTACGCGAATATCTTCGACGGAGTCGACTTGGTTTATTACGGAAATCAGGGTCACCTGGAATATGACTTCGTAGTGGGAGTGGGCGCCGATGCAAACAGCATTCATCTCGCTTTCAAAGGCGCGCGCGAAATTCGTATCGATCGGCGGACGGGCGATCTGGTTCTGAACATGGGGCAGGGAATCGACGAGGTTCGCTTCCGGAAACCAGTTGCTTATCAGACAGAAGAAGTGCCGGGTGACCGCAAGCGCCTTGTAGCAGCGAACTACACGCTGGATTCAGAGAGCCGGGTCAGCTTTAAGCTGGGAGCTTACGATCACGACAAGCCTTTGCTCATCGATCCGATTCTCAGCTATTCGACTTATCTGGGAGGCAGCAGCGACGATTACGGAGACAGCATTGCAGTGGACAGCGCAGGCAGCGCATATGTGACGGGCTATACCAACTCGATCAATTTTCCCGTAACTGCCGGGGCATTTCAGGGCACATGCAGTGGCGGGTGCAGCGGAACTACCCTGGACGCGTTCGTAACCAAGCTCGATCCGACGGGATCATTCCTGATTTATTCAACATATCTGGGGGGAACAGGAAACGATTACGGGAACGGCATTGTTCTGGACGCGGCGGGTGATGCGTACATTGTGGGCCAGACTTTTTCCATCAATTTTCCTACGACTGCGGGCGCATTCCAGACAAGTTGTGGCAAGGGCGATTGTTTGAAGGGGGACGCCTTCATTGCAGAGTTAAATCCCAGCGGTTCGGCGCTGGTTTATTCCACATACCTTGGCGGAAGCAACGTGAACCAGGGCAATGGCATTGCACTGGATGCGGCGAACAATGCTTACGTGATTGGGTATACACAGTCCACCGATTTTCCCACGACGCCGGGAGCTTTCAAGACGTCGTGTGTGTGTACCAAGAATTCCAGTGTCTTCGTTACGGAATTGAATGCCGCGGGCAGCGCATTAGTTTACTCAACGTATCTAGGCGGGAACGCCGCTGACGTGGGATACCAGATCGCTCTGGATTCTTTCAACAACGCGTATGTGACGGGCTATGCCACATCGAGAAATTTTCCAACCACGCCGGGAGCGTTTCAAACCACAATCGCGGCGAACAGGGCGGCGTTCGTCACCAAGATAAATCCAACCGGCTCCGCGTTGGTTTATTCGACTTTTCTAGGCGGCAGCACAACTTTGCTGACCACACCTTGTGAAGCCTGCGGAACCAGCATCGCGGTGGACGGCTCAGGCAATGCCTACGTGGTTGGCTTGACCGCGGAGGCGAATTTTCCCATTACCCCGGGAGCGTATCAGTCTGTCTTCAAGAGCGCTACGAACGGGCATGACGCTTTTATCACCAAGATCAATGCGACGGGCAGTGGGCTGGTGTTTTCCACTTACCTGGGCGGAAGCGGGGATGACGGAGCTACGGGCGTTTCAGTCGACGGCGCGGGCAACGTATGGCTGAAGGGCAACACTCACTCCGCGGATTTTCCGATTACGCCAGGGGCATTCCAAACAAAGCTGAAGGGGGTTTTCAACGCGTATGTGGCGGAGTTCGATCCGACCGGTTCGCAGCTGTTGTACTCCTCTTACCTGGGCGGATCGGGCACGGAGTTTGGTGGGGCCACGAGAGTACTCGCCTTGGATGGTCAGTTGCCGCCGAACGTGTATGTTACGGGCTATACCGATTCGACCGACTTTCCGACGACTGTCGGGTCATTTCAAACGACGGCCGGGGGGCTTAACGATGCGTTCGTGAGCAAGTTTGCGCCGAGCCCAATCGTTGTTTTGTCGCCGGCTACTCTGGCGTTTCCCACGCAGAATCAAGGGACCACGAGTCTTCCTTTAACGCTGACCGTTACCAACACGGGCAATTTGAACTTGAACGTAACCGGCGTCACGATTTCAGGAACCAATAGCGGAGATTTTGCTCAAACCAACACCTGCAACAGCGTGGCTCCCCAATCCACTTGCAGCGTGAGCGTGACGTTTACTCCCAGCATTGCTGGAAGTGAAAGCGCAAATGTCTCGATCACGGATGACGCGCCGCAGAGTCCGCAGATAGAACCTGTCACGGGAACCGGGATTGTCGCGGGCTCTCCCTTCGTAGTGCTTTCTTCCAGGAGCCTGACATTCGCAACACAATTGGTGGGCACCAGCAGCGCGTCGCAGAGTGTGACGCTGAGCAATACGGGCTCCGGAACACTGAACATTACAAGCCTTGCATCCAGCGGTGACTATAAGCAGACCAACACCTGCGGATCTACAGTGGCGTCGGGAGCGAACTGCACGATCACGGTGACGTTCACGCCCAAGGGCATCAATGCGCGGAGCGGCGCGATAACGATTACTGACAATGCGACAGGAAGTCCACAGACGGTGGCGCTTAGCGGGATAGGCACCTATGTTGTGATTTCGCCGGTCAGCCTGGCTTTTGGCAATGTGACTGTCGGCATGTCGAGCGCGGCCCAGACGGTTACTGTGACTAACACTGCCAAGACTGCGATGGCCGTTCGAAGCGTAGCGGTCACAGGTGCGAACATAAAAGATTTTGCTGAGACCAACACCTGCGGAACAAGTGTGGGCGCGGGAGCGAGCTGTTCAATTAGCGTCACTTTTACGCCGACCGCGATCGGCGCGCGCAAAGCGTCGCTGAGTATTATCGATGCCGGGGGAGCCAGCCCCCAGGTTGTTTCGCTGACGGGAACCGGACAGTAGGAGCGGCTGGTACCTTTATTTACGATTAAGGACCTGCAGCAATGTGGGTCTTTTTTTTACCTCTCCCGAGGCAGTTCCAGCGCGGTCCCCGGCGCTGCAAATTCCGCTAACATCTGTTCATGCCCCTGACGCTCGACGATCTGCGCCGGTTCGCGGTCGCTCGCAGTTTGTTTCCTGCAACTACTCTGAAACGCGCGCTGCACGAAATGGGATTTGTGCAGGCTGACCCGATTCGTGCGCCGGCCCGGGCGCAGGACCTGATCCTGCGGCATCGGGTGAAGAACTATCACGCCGACGATCTGGAGCGGAATTACGGGAAGCTCGGCGTTCACGAAGATTTCTTCATCAACTACGGTTTCGTGACCAGTGAGCTTCAGGCGCTGATGCATCCGCGGTCGAACCATCGGGTGCCGGAGTTGGGTCCGCTGCCGTGGCTCGCCGGGGGTCGAAAAAAGGCGAGACTGCTTCTGGAGTTTGTGCGGGAGCGCGGCGTGGTGCATCCGCGAGAGGTGGACAGCCACTTTTCCCACGGCAGAGTCACGAATTATTGGGGAGGGAGTTCGAACGCCACGACGCGTCTGCTTGATGCGATGCACTACGAAGGGCTGTTGCGAGTAGTGCGGCGGGAGGCGGGAATACGGCTTTATGCGGCGCATCAGCATGCGACGGCGCCGATTGATAACGTGATGCGAAGTGCGCGGGTTGACGCGCTCGTGGATGCGGTAATCGACGTGTACGCTCCGGTGCCCGAAGGCAGGCTGAGATATCTGGTGCGGAGGCTGCGTACGGCTGCTCCTCAGTGGGAAAAATATCTGGCGGGGGCGTTGAAGCGGGCAGGCGAGCGGTTGGCACATGCAAAGGTTGACGGTCTCGAGTGGTATTGGCTGCCGGGAGAGAATCCGGCTGGCAGCGAGCAGCAGGAAGCGGTGCGACTGTTGGCGCCGTTCGATCCTGTGGTTTGGGACCGGGAGCGGTTCGAGTTGTTTTGGGGATGGGTGTATCGATTTGAGGCGTATACACCGGTCGCGAAGCGTGTCCGCGGATATTATTCGATGCCGCTGTTGTGGAGGGATCGCGTGGTCGGGTGGGGGAATCTGACTGTCAGAAATAGGGAGTTGTTCTCGGAGTTCGGTTATGTGGACTCGAGTGCGGCACGAGGGTCGGAGTTTCGGCGAGAGTTGGACGCGGAGATCGAGCGGATGCGGAAGTTTTTGAGATTGGAGCATGTCATCCGCTAAAGCGGACCTGGCTGCCTGATTTGTTCCCCGCCAATTACGTGCGGGCTGTGGATGCCGCGTTGCGCGAGGTGGGACGTTTCGGGTCACGCGGCCTGCGCGTACTTATCAACTGCATTGGTGTTGCAGGCTGACGTAAGGTCCGTCACCACGGCTCTGCCACGGTTCAGGGATGACATCGAATCAGCTTATCCGGCGATTTCGGCTTCGGCGCCGCGGAAGAGCGCCCGCATTGCGCGCACTACCCATCGCACCATGAATACGATCACCGCGATGAAAATGGCCGCAAGTGCCGCCGCGAAGTAGGGATGGCGCGTTGCCAGCCATGTCAGGCCGATGGCTAGGACGTCTTCGCCGGCGCTGAGTGCGATATTCGAGAATGGTTCGGGAGATGGCAAGACTGCGGCCCTGGCTGCGGTCTTGCCTGAATGCGCGATAAGAGCAACCGCGCCGCCGAGCAGAGTCGCTAACAATTGATGCTCGGGAGAGAGTTGACTCGTCGTCCGATAAGCCAGAAGTGCGGCGATGGGCACTCGGATGAATGTGTGCAGGGCGTTCCAGATGAGATCGAACGCCGGGATTTTGTCAGCGAAGAATTCGACTCCGAAGAGCACCGCACTGGCGATGATTATCGGCCAAGCGGCGAGAATTTCCAGGCCGGAAGGCAGCGGCATATGTCCGAAGCGCGCCATGAGGCCGAGGACAGCGACCGTGGCATAGAGATTCACTCCGGCGGCAAAGCCGACGGCCACCAGGAGGGCAAAGAGTTGTCCGGACGGGATGTGAAGGAGGTCGACCATGCGGTAGGTCTCAGGTCTTAGGTCTTGGGTCTAGGTCTCAGTTTTCATTTAGTCTCTGACCTGCCCTTGAAACTTGGCCGCGGGATAGAACCGTAAGAACTCTACCCAAAAGCAAAGGGCCGCTAGAAGCGACCCTTCTTGTTGCATTCTTTTCGAAATTTACAGCGTGGACTCGATCTCGAAGCCCCATGCTTCCAGAAGCGGTTCAGGGATGTACTTCGAGTTCTTGTTGCGCCGGGCCCACTCGCGCAACCGGGTTGAACGCAAATATTGATCGGGGGAGAGCTTGTATTCACGCACAACCTGCTCAAATTCGGTGATAGTCGGGACAACCGGCCCGATCGGCTCGGGCTTGCCCCAATTCGGATTTCCACGTCGTTTGGCCATGAAAACTGCCTTTCCACACAAGGGGATGAAACCGCATTACTTCCTACAAGTATGATTCCCGGAATCGTCTTCGAGATTCACGATTCGTTCGCAACCTCTTTCACTGGGACGAACCAGTCTCATGGATCTTCCACAGGCTTAAGAGTTGAATTAGAAAGTCCGTATCCTACTGTCGATTTAACTCTAAAGTCAATGGAATTTTCTGTGCCCCGGTCCTTTGGTAACTGATTAAGCCTATTTAAATGTTGGGTTTACGTTCTCATCGCTAAATCGGAATGAAGCGATTTAGCAGAAGGTTCGTGGCGAAAATGTGTTATCTATCCGACATTTTCCCCAGAGCGGCCGGGAGTGAAGGATTACGGACGTAACCGCATGCAGCGGCACAACGGTTGATCCCGCACTCACGATGGAAATACAGTGCATAAAGGGTGTTCAGCGCTCTGATCCTGTTGTCGTGGCGCTGCCGACAATTTGTTCGCTGGTAGGCCTGATTCATGAGTCTGAAATCACTGCTCTTGTGCTCGGACGAGAAAATTGTGCGCGTCCTGCGCCGCGTGCTCGGGGACCTGGACATTGACATTGACCTCTGCGCCAATGCCGACGCCGCCCTGCGCAAGTTGACTCGACAGAGATTCGAAGGCATCATCGCCGACACCGGAGATGACGGAGCATTCGATGTTCTGAAGAGCGCGCGGAGCGCTCCCTGTAACAAGCAGGCGGTTGCGGTTGCGATTGTTGAACCCGTGGTTGCATTAAAGGCGGTTTTCGACATCGGCGCCCACTTTGTACTTTATAAGCCCGTCTCGAGCGAGAAGGCGAAGACTAGCTTCCGTGCCGCACGCGCCTTGATGAAGAGTGAGCGCCGGCGGAATGTGCGCGTTGCAATGCAAATCCCGGTCATCCTGCGCACTCCTGATGGCGAACGCAATATGCGAGTCAACACGGTGGATCTCAGCGAAGGCGGCATGGCGGTCGCGATTCCGCACCATCACCGTCCACGTGGACATTGGAACATTGCGTTTACTTTGCCGGGCACCGAATCGCCGCTGGAAATCGCGGCCGAGTTTGCCTGGGAAGGGTCAAAAAAGCAGGCAGGATTGCGATTCACGCAGGCTTCGCCTGAAGTGATAGGCAAGTTGAAAGATTGGTTGAAACAGAATTCTCCGGACGCCGAGCAGGACGATCCCCCGATTCGCTGCCAGTTGACCGATCTCAGCTTGGGCGGGTGCTATTTGGAAATCTCGTCTCCATTTCCGGCTTCAAGCCGGGTCACGCTCTCGATGCGCGCGGCGCACGTGGAAGTCCGCGCACAGGGGGTGGTTCGAGTCATGCATCCCGAAAAGGGCATGGGTGTCGAGTTTACACAAGCCACGCCGGAACATCGCGCGGCGGTCGAAAAGTTCCTGGGCGTTCTTACCGGCAATCGCACTCTTTCACCGGAATTGCTGGTCGAGCCAGACGGGCTTGAAACAATTTCAACCGCAAAGGCGCGACCGGCCGATGCTGACGATCCGTTGCTTCAATTGTTCTACGGCGAGTCTCTGTCGGCGGAGGACTTCCACGAAGCCCTGCGCAAGCAGAGGGGCACGCCGACCGCCGCTGCGGCTCACGCGTAAAAGATCCCCGACATGAGTTCCTTAGATTAGGTGAGCGGTAGAGGCACAGCGATCCCTTGCTGTGACCATTTTGCGGGTGATGCCAATTCACGAGCGACGACTCGTTGAAGGCTCGCAGCAGAAGCGAAACTGAGACCATCGCCAAAAACCATGGGAATCCTGTCCTGTTGAATTCCCAAAAATCCGGTAATCCCGGAGTCCGAATTGAGTAAGCAAAGGAAGAGAAGAAACTTTTTTCCCCGAATTGATCTCCAATGAAGAGTGTTTTTGTGAAAGATGAGTGAGATCAGGCAGGAAGAAACGTCCGACGCTATCGC
>DATAUY010000100.1:0-5962 GCA_036268025.1 Candidatus Sulfotelmatobacter sp.
CGCTCGCTCGGCGCGCTCCGCCCGCAACCGCTGCGCATTGTAGACAGCCACCGCAACGTGATCGCAAAGCGCTTGCAGCAAGCGCAACTGGTGCCGTGGAAATCCATCGACTTCCGGATGCGACGCGGTGAACACGCCGACAAGCCGGTCGCCGACATGAAGGGGAATCGCCACTTCCGAGTGAATTCCGGCGTGGCACGCGATGTAGTACGGATCTTTACGCACATCCGGCGCGTAACGCGTCTGGCCGGTTGAAGCAACATATCCGACCATCCCTTCGCTACCGATCTTCAATCTGTGCCCTTTGGGGTGAGCATCGCAGCCCTCAACACCAGTCAACACCATCTCCTCGCGATCTTCATCGTGCAGGTAAATGCTTGCCTCAAGGCATCCAAACGAGTGCGTTACCTCGGCAACAACATTGTCAATCAACTGATCCAGATCGAGAATCGAAGAGATTTTCTGCGCAGCCTTCTGCACGCGCTGCAAGTCTTCGACTATGTCGAGGGGCAGCAAGCGCGGAGCAACTTCGATGCTGGGAAGATTTGGAAGGGCAGCCATAAGCGTTCTCGGACGTAACGTAACGTCACTTCTCTACACATTTCCTGATGCTCTTGAGATGCGCGAAGGGTCATTATGATTCTCTTTTTTCCAGGCCGGTTTCCGCAGACTTGGCGCGCTGCCGTCTGATTTGGTCCAGCCGCTCGCGGATGCGCTTTTCGATTCCTTCGCTGGTGGGATGGTAGTAAACCCGGTCGCGCAGATTGTCAGGCAGGCACTGCATGTCGGCGACCTTCGACTCGATATCGTGTGCGTACTGATATCCGCGCGAATAGCCCAGCCCCTTCATCAGCCTGGTGGGAGCATTCCGCAGATGCAATGGCACGGCTTCGGCGGCGGTGCTCTCAACGTCCGCTTGTACATTTCCGTAAGCCGTATAAAGCGCGTTCGACTTGGGTGCAACTGACAGATAGACGACAGCCTGCGCCAGCGCCAGGTTGCCCTCAGGCATGCCGATGAAATCCACCGCGTCGCGTGCAGCCATGCACAACGACAATGCGTTCGGATCGGCCAACCCAATGTCTTCTACAGCCATGCGCACAACGCGCCGCGCGACATAAAGCGGATCCTCGCCGGCTTCCAGCATGCGTCCCAGCCAATACAACGCTGCATCGGGATCGCTGTTGCGCACCGACTTGTGCAGCGCCGAAATCAGGTTGTAGTGCTCTTCACCCGATTTGTCATACAGCAGGATGCGCTTCTGCAAGGCATCGCGGACAATCGCATCCGTGATCTCGCGAGGACTCTCTTCGGTGGGTGCTCCACTCTTGGGTGCCCCATTTCTCGCGTTTTTTGCGAGAAGCGGGGGCTTTGCTAATCCCGCCGCGACTTCCAGGACGTTATAGGCGCTGCGAGCATCGCCGCTGGTATAGCTGGCAATGATCTTCAACACGTCATCAGAGGCGGTCAGTTGCATCTCGCCCAACCCACGCTCTTTGTCTTCCAGCGCACGCCGCAACAACAGAACGACTTCCCCTTCTGTCAGCGGTTGCAGCACGTACACGCGAGTGCGAGACAGCAAGGCAGAATTGATCTCAAACGAAGGATTCTCGGTCGTCGCCCCAATGAGCCGGATATTGCCCTTTTCCACATGGGGCAGAAAAGCATCCTGCTGCGCCTTATTGAACCGGTGAATTTCATCAACAAAGACGATTGTGCGTGTTCCATACTGCCGCGCACGCTCCGCATCGGCCATGACCTGCTTGATTTCCTTGATCCCAGCGAGAACAGCAGAGAACTCGATGAACTCTGCCTTGGTCATGTTTGCAATGATTTTGGCAAGTGTGGTCTTTCCAGTGCCTGGAGGTCCCCAAAAGATCAGCGATCCGGGATCGTCGCGCTCGATCTGCACGCGCAGCGGCTTACCCGGCCCGACGAGATGCTCCTGCCCAACGTACTCGTCGAGCGTTCGCGGACGCATACGGTCCGCCAGCGGCCGTGTCGCATCGGCTGTATTTCCCACATTCGGAACCGGTTGAAATAGACTCACAAGATTCAGCTTAATTCATTTTCCTATGGGTAATCTCGACATGATGATTGCCGCACAAGCTCTTGCCACAGGAGCCGTGCTGGTCACACACGACCGCGTCTTTCACCGCGTGAAACACTTGAAGGTCGAGGACTGGACGCGGGCACTTTGACCAAATCGACGGAATAGATCTACACGTTTGTTCAGCCATTGGGAAAGCGCGACTGCCTCACGAAGCCGGCGATCATGAAGACCAGCGACATGCCGATCAGCAGGCCGGCGCTGAAATTGACCACACGGCTGTGCAAGAAGTTGTGCAGGACTAGCCCAGCAGCCAGCAGAACGAGGCCGATTGGCAGCAGACGACTTAGTTTTTTCTGAAACACAGTATTCCTCCACGACTTACCTGGAGCAGGCACTCGCGCCAGCCTCTCTCAAACGCCGGTTACGCTCCGCGCTTGGTTTTCAGCTCCGCCAGCAACTGCTCGATGCGGTCTTCTTTTTCGAGCGCCGCCAGACGCTCCTCGATGTTCGCGCCGACAATTTCGGCTTTGGCGTCGCTGATGGCCTCCGCATGCGCGACTTTATGCTTCATGCGGTCGAAGGCCGCCGCCGGTTTCGCGCTGTTACCGAGAACAAACTGCGCGTCGGCGGCTTTGCCCACCGCACGCGCACGGCGATGCTGTGTAATCAGCAGATCGGCCTTGGCTTGCGCTTCGGTCAGCTTCTGTTCAAGTTGGCGCAAGGCCGCCTTCAGGTTTTCAACCTGCGCCTTCTGGTCGGTGACTTGCTGCGCGAAGCTGTCGCTCAGCTCACGATAGCTCTCCACGCGCTGCAATGAGGCGCGTGCCAGGTCGTCTTCTTTTTTGTCGACGGCGAGTTCGGCCTTGCGCATCCATTCCGTCACTTTCTCGGCATTTTCCTTTTGCTTTTTCTCCAGCAGGTGCTGGTCCGCGATCGCGATCGCGACCTGCGTCTTGACCTGCAAAAGCTGGTTCTGCATGTCGAGGATAACTTGCTTGATCATCTTTTCCGGGTGCTCGGCCTTGTCGATCAGGTCATTGAGATTCGCCCGGACCAATGTTGAAACGCGCTCTAGTAATGCCATGGTGGACTCCTTTTTAGCTCTTAGCGTTCAGCTTTCAGCGTTCATAAGTTCTGTCATCCTGAGCGAGGATTTTGTCCCCGCAAAGCTGGCGCAAAACCGCAGTCGAAGGACCTCATGTACGCTGGCGCCTCCGACGGTCTCGCAAGGAATTCTCACTTCGTATCTTTCCGCTGCAAAGCTTCGTGCGTGGAATGCACCTGCTCGCACAGGGCACATCCATTCTGTTTCCGGCGCAGCGTCGCTCCTAACGCCGTCCCGATCGCGACCCCGACCGCCAGCCAGACGGCCATATGCCCGGCGGCCGCTCCGAAAGCCGCTCCCACAGCGGCTCCCAGCGCGACGCCTAATCCCGTCAGTTTTGGTTTGCTCATCATGATTGTGCTCCTTCGCGCTCGCTTCCCTCGCGGGGCGGACAATGGGTCCGCCCCCACACGAGCAGTTACTTGGCTGCGCCGTCGCCCGGCTTCAATGTCTTGTCGCCGATCTGCCGTACTTTGCCGAGCAGTTCCGATAGCGGCATGCCGGAAAGCGTCTCGAACAGCGCCGGCACCTGTGCCGCCATCTTGGTGATGTCGCCGGTGATCTTGTTCATCCCCGACGCATCGCCGTTTCCGGTGGAGACTATGGTGATCTTGTCGACGTTGGCAAGTGGACTTGCCAGGGCCTTCACCACCTCCGGCATGGTGGCGAACAAGCGGTCGATCACGGCAGCCTGGTTGTATTCCTGGAACGCTTCGGCCTTCACATTCATCGCTTTGGCTTCGGCTTCGCCTTTCTTGAAAATAATTTCGGCTTCAGCCTCGCCTTGCGCGCGAATGGACGACGCGTGACCTTCGGCTTCCGCGATCAGCCGCTGCTTCTCGGCGGCGGCGAGTGTTTCAATCCGCTGACGCTCGATCTCCGCGCCTTTCAGCACGGTTGCGATCAATTCTTTTTCGCGGCGGTTGATTTCCGCTTCCTGCACTTTCACCTGCTGTTCTTTTTCGATCTGTTGCACCTTCACCTGCTCGGCGATCACCTGCTGCTGCATGATGTTGGTCTGGATGTCATACGCCTTGTCAGCCTGCGCCTGCTGCCGCTTGGTCACTTCGAGGTACTGCGCTTTCTTGATCTCCAGATCGCGTGTCGCCTCGGCCTGCTTAGCCATGGAGAGCGTCTCCGCCAGCACGCGCTCCTGATCGGCCTGCGCCCTTGCGACTGCTGATTCCCGCTGTGCCAGCGCCCGTTTGATCGCCGTATCGCGGTCAGCTTCGGCCGCGGCTACGTCGGCATCGCGCTTGATGCGCGCCACATCCGGCCGGCCCATATTGGTGATGTACTCGTTCTTGTCGCGAACTTCCTTAATCGTGAACGAAATCACTTCCAGGCCCATCTTGTTCATGTCATCGGCGCAAGTGCCGCGCATGCGGTCGGAAACCATCTCCGGCTGCTTGACGATCTCTTCCACCGTCAACTGGCCGATGATGCCGCGCAGATGGCCTTCCATCACCAGGCGGATCAGGCCTTCGCGCTCCTGATCGGTCTTGGTGAGGAACTGTTCGGCCGCCGTGCGAATCGACTCGTCGTCGGACTTCACCTTGATCTGCGCGACAGCTTCCACGGTCACGGCAACACCTTGCTTCGTGTACAAATCCTGCTGCGGGGCCACGTCGAACGACATCAGTTCGAGCGAAAGCCCGCGACAGACCTGAAACATCGGGATAACTGCGGTTCCGTGGCCTTTCACGACACGAGTGCCTCCCAGTCCGTAAACGATCAGCGCTTCATGAGGGCCGGCTTTGCGATACAGCCTGGCCAATCCGCCAAGCAGGAAAAGAATGACCATCACAGACAGCGCAACAACAATTCCAATCGCAACACCATGTGGGATATCTGCCATAACGCCTCCTTCAATAAATCAGTTGCTCAATCCTCAGTTGTTACTTCCCTGCCGCGGATTCCTTCCTATATCTATGGAACGACCGAACGGGTTTCGTCTGGCTCTCCCGACATCTCGCTCCATAAGCGAACGTAAGCAATTCCCTTCTCGTATCGCGTCACAACGACTTCCATTCCTTTCGTCATGACGGTTCCGTCGTCGCTGCGCGCGCCACACACGCGGCGTGTTCCCATCTGCGAATAGATCAGCTCGCCTGTTCCACCGTTACGAATCGGCATCGAGAGTTTCCCGAGCACGCCGACCATCTCAAAATCCGCCGGATCCAGGCATTCTTCCTCTGAGATCAGCACTCGACTGAGGAACAGAAAAATAATCCCACCGCCGATCAGCCCCGCGATTACCGACAGCGACAAGGCAAAGCCAATCCAAATCACCGAGAAGCGCGTCAGCAAGTAGCCCGCCCCTCCAAACCAAGCCAGAAATGCGGCAATCGCTGGCGGATTAAATGGCGACACACTCACGGCCTTATGCACATGGCCCGAGCCTGTGCCGTGCGTTGCTCCCTGCCCTACCGTCGCTGGCCCGTGCGCTACCGGCCCGTGCGCAGCTGGTAAATGTCCGCCGGCATGACCATGGAAGTGTGGCAGATGCAACTTCGCCCGCGATCCTCCAAACACGAACGAAAATAAACTGAAGAAGAAGCCGACCGCAAAACAAATCAAGTAAAAGTCTGACCAGGTCATCGGGCTCTCCTCCCTTCCGCATTCCGCGCCAACTCCGGACGCAACGCTTCCAGCAACCTCTCCGCCAACCCGGGCGTATCGAGAATCGCACCCAGCAACAGCAGGCACCGCCGAGTGTCTTTTTCGCGCGCGGCTTTGATGAGCACATCGCTCACTTCCGTATCGCTCGCGAACTTTTCGGAACCTTGCAGCAGCCAGACATC
>DATAUY010000101.1:0-16888 GCA_036268025.1 Candidatus Sulfotelmatobacter sp.
CTGGTCGATTTGCTCTACCGGCGGCATAGCGGCGAACTGGCGTGCGATATTCCCTTGATTATTTCCAATCACTCGGACAATCAGGCGGTCGCAGATTTCTACAAGGTTCCTTACACGGTCATCTCGGTCACGAAGGAAAACAAATCTGAGGCCGAGGCCCGCATTGATGCTTTGATCGTTGAGCACAAAGCGGACTTCATGGTGCTGGCGCGCTACATGCAGATCCTGTCGAACGATTTCGTGAACCGCTACCCGCAGAGGATCATCAACATTCACCATTCGTTTCTGCCGGCGTTTATCGGTGCGCGGCCCTACCATCAGGCGTTTGAGCGCGGGGTGAAGTTGATTGGGGCAACCAGCCATTACGTAACCGAAGTCCTCGACGATGGGCCAATCATCGAGCAGGATGTGGTGCGGGTGTCGCACCGCGATACCGTGGAGGACTTGATCCGCAAGGGACGGGACCTGGAGAAAGTTGTGCTCTCCCGCGCGGTGCGCTGGCATGTGGAGAACCGGGTTCTGGTTTATGGGAATAAGACGGTGGTGTTTTGACGCTCGGCTTCGGGCTCCCGGCTCTCGCCTTCAGGCTCTCCGTTCTTGAATTCACCTCAGTGGCTAAAGCCGCCATAGAGGGCAAAGCGTTAACCGCAGCGCTGGAAGCGCTGCGCCGCTCAAACCGAGCCCAGGTCACTTTACACCCTTGACTCGCTTCATGATGCACGCGAGATCCCTCGCCCCGCTGGTGAAAACGCGGGCCTTCGGGATGACGCCTCCCGACATACTCCGAATCGAAACATCCGTTCCCAACTAGTTTCCTCAGTAACTTGAGTAACCTTCCCGCTTTCTTTGAACGTTAGTAAAGTTTTAGAGGGAAGCTGTCTCTCGGGGTGCGTTTTTGGCCGAAGATCTTCGTTTTGAATTAGCCATACTGGCGACTGTCCAGGGCTTCTATCAGAAGCTGCTTAAGGACACGCTTGGCGGAGATGTGCCTATTCCGCGCGGGCTCGACGAAGATGCGTTGCGCCATTCCGAACGAGAACTACCGAATACCTTGACGCGGATGTACCGCTGGCTTCACCTGCTCGACATGGCGATTACGCCAGCGATGCTGCGGCAAGCGCTGACTCCCGATACGGATTCGGAAGTGGCCGAGGGGCTTCTTCGATATTTCGTGCGGCGGCGCGAGCCGAGCGACGTCAATCGCGACAAGACCGACCTGATTGCGACTTTTCTTTACCGGCATCCGCGCGTGCCCGGGCAGTGGGAGCAGCGTGGGTACGGACTGGATGGAGCGCTGCCGCTCTCTCCGTTTGAGATTGCGCTGATCGAAATTCTGGCCGATAGCGATGTGCCTTCCCTGCCGGAAGAGCATGTGCAGTTGCTCCGCCGGTTCGATCCGTTTATCGAGGAGGTGGGGCGCTTCCGCGACTTCAATGCGCTGATGGATTCGGGAATGATCGGCCGCGTCCGCGAACTGAAGCAGTGGCTGGATGACTCGTTCTACCATCCGGGTGTGCTGGCGACGGTTTCCGCCTACAACGCGGCCTTCGGGAAAAAGTTTGACGACCTGTTCACCAAGGCGCTGAACGACATCAAGAGCTTTGGCCAGGCGCTGGAAGAAATGGGCGGCACGATTCTGACGACTGTGGACGGGGTGGAAGTTACGGTTGAGCATGTGGCCGCGATCCAGGAGAAGCAGTTGTTGGAAGCGGACTACGGTACCACGCTGGAAAAATTCCGACGGGTTTCGAAGCTGAAGAAAGAATTGGACCGCAGACCGCCGATACGGCGGTCGTTGATGCCGACGGCTTCTCCAAGTCCGCGTTTGGCGGGTGGCGTAGGCGCTGCGGCGAAACCAGCCAAGGCCGCGCCTGCCAAAGGTCCGGCTCCTGCCCCCGTCTTCCAGCCTCCAGCAATTACGGCGCAACAGCTCGCCGCGGAAGAAACGAAGCTGCGGCGGGTCGAGGAATCGATTCGGGTATTCGTGCGCGTGGCTGACCCGAAGTACCGGCAGGTCGTGCCCATGCGGTTCTTCAATCTCACCTTGTCGACGGCTGAGGCCGATGCTTACGCCGCGCCGTTCCTGGAAGAAAAAAGTCCGCGGGCGGATGTAGCAAGAACTCTCATTCGGATGGTGTCGCTTTCGGCGCGCATCCGCACCGAACTGGAAGAACTGAAGCGCAGCCAGAAGATGTCGTCGTTATGGAAGCTGCATGCCGATTCGATTGTCGTCTTGCTCGATATGGGCAGCACTTCGATCGAAGATGCGGGCAGCGTAGCGAACGCCGCGGAGCAGAATGGGGCAGGGGGTGCTGCGCGGGCGATCCATGAGTCGGTACAGAAGCTGCGGGAACAATCGGATCTGGCCGTGAAGACGCTGGCGAACGTAAGTTAAGGCGTGCGCACCCTGTGGGCCACATCATCGCCTAATCGCATAAAATCTCCAACATTCCAGGTGTAAATCACGTCGACATTTGCCTTAAGGGCGCAGGCAGCAATCAGACCGTCGTATAACGTGGCACCGACAATCCCCAGTGCAGCAAACCGGCGGATCGCCGCGGAGTATGCGGCGGCATCGAGAGTTACGATCGTCAGCCGCTCCTCGATTTTCTCCACAGAAAGCAAGGCTTGTTCCGCAGTCAGACGATCTCTTCCCGGGTAGCGCGTCAGGGTGACGTAAACCTCGGCGAGATTGTGCGCAGCGCAGAAAGCCGACGACCGTTTGGCCGCGGAAAGAAGCGGAAAGCTTCTGACATGGTGTTCGTGATCTCCAAGAACAGCGGCTACCAGGACCGTTGTATCGAGAAAGATTTTCAATGCGACTTCCGAGGCTTTGCCGGCTTAAATCGAGCAGGGTGCAGAGCCAACTCCGAACGCTCATCGCGGACCTGGCGAATAATTTCATTGACAGATTTAGCGGAAATCGGCTCCCCGAGACCAAAAACCCAAATGCCATCTTTCAATCGCATCGGTGCCTTGCCTCGTACGGGGCGGAGGACGATCTGCTCCCCTGAGCTTTCCAGTTCGAGCGAATCACCCGCTCGGAGTTGCAACTTATCCCTCACCGGCTTGGGGAGGACGACTCGACCTGCCTTGTCGACGGTCAAAGTGGTATTCATATTTCCATTTTACCATAATTGATGCCATTCAGAATGGCATTTCAACAATTTAGCATCTCGGGGGCGCTTTTCAGTACGCAGCGCTGTAAGTCCCATCAACCAAGTGCCTGCCAACTGTTTCGCAGGCGACAACGACTAAGTTCCTGGAGGATCGAATGCCGCTGACCCTAACCTGGCATGACATCGCTCTCCGGCTGGCGCTATCGGTTGTGGCTGGCGGACTGCTTGGGCTAGATCGTGGCGAACACGGGCGTCCGGCGGGACTTCGCACCACCTTGCTCGTGTGTTTGGCCGCAGCCGTGGCGATGATCCAGGCGAATCTCTTGCTGGTAACGAATGGCAAGGCACCGGATTCATTTGTAGTGCTCGATCTGATGCGGCTGCCACTCGGCATTCTTACGGGGATGGGATTCATCGGCGGAGGAGCGATTCTCCGGCGCGACAACATGGTGCTGGGCGTCACAACGGCAGCGACGCTATGGTTTGTCACGGTGATTGGACTCTGCTTTGGAGGCGGGCAGATCGCGCTTGGCGTGGCTGGATTGGGGTTAGGAGTTCTCGTTCTTTCCGGGCTTCGGTGGTTTGACCATCACATGAGCCAGGAGCAGCATGGAATTCTAAGCCTGACTACGAAAGACGAACAGCCGACCGAAGACGAGATTCGGGCGGAAGCTCGCGCGGCGGGATACAAGATCCGGGTGTTATCGGTTGCGTTTTTCGAGGGAAGGAGCGAGCGGGCGATCGAATTCAATCTCGAGTGGAGAGCGGAGTTGCAGAAAGTGGAAGTTCCGGATTTTGTACGGAAGCTGTCGGGCGATCCGCGGGTGGCTGGGGTCCGGTGGCGTTTGGAGTAATCCGACGGACCGAAGTCGGCCTACACGATTGTGACGTTTCCTCAAAGTCAAATCCCCACCCTATCTCGCAAGAACCGCGAGATAAGAGTGGGGCACCCTTGAGATTTGCCGCAATCAGTTGATGTCGAACTGCTCCTGGTGGACTGCCGGGTCGCTCTTCACGATGATGGTGCGCTTGGTCATTTCTTCCATCTCGTTCAGCAGGCGGGCATTGTTCCCCTTTAGTTCTTTCGCCACGTCGGGATGCACGCGCAGCATCACGTCCTCGTGCTCCAGGTGCTTGGCGATCTTGCGCATCTCGACGTAGATTTCGTTGCAGACGGTGGTAACCGACTTCACGTACCCGGTCGACTCACAATATGGGCAGGGCGCGCCGATTGTGCGTTCGAGCGATTGCTTGACGCGCTTGCGGGTGATCGCGACCAGGCCGAAATCGTTGAACTGAAGCGTCTTTGATGGAGCGCGGTCGTGGCGCAGTTCTTCTTCCAGCGCCTGCATCACACGCTGGCGGTTGCGGCGTTCATCCATGTCGATGAAGTCGATGATGATGATGCCGCCCAGATCGCGGAGGCGAATCTGGCGGACGATTTCTTTGATCGCGTCGACGTTGGTCTTGACTATCGTGTCTTCGAGACGGGCTGTCTTGCCGACGTACTTGCCGGTGTTGATGTCGATTGCGACCAGCGCTTCGGTCTGATTGATGACGATGTATCCGCCGCTCTTGAGCCAGACTTTCGATTTCAGCGCCTTGTCCATCTCGTCTTTCAAGCCGAATTGTTCGAACAGCGGGGCCTCTTTGGTGTAGAGCTTTACGCGCTTCACCATGTTGGGCTGGAAGCGGTTGAAGAACCGCAGAATGCGCTCGTACTCGGGCTCGGTATCGACCCAGATCACGCTGAAATCGGAGGTGACCTGGTCGCGCAGCACGCGCTCCACGACGTTTAGATCGTGGTAGATCAGCGCGGGCGGCTTCGAGCTTTCAGCGCGGTTCTTGATGTCCTGCCAGAGGCCTTTCAGGAAGCGGATATCGGCGCGGAGTTCTTCTTCGCTGGCGCTTTGCGCGGCCGTCCGAACGATGAAGCCTCCGTGACCGTTTTCACGCTCGCTGAGGATGATCCGCTTCAGGCGTTGGCGCTCTTCCTCGGAAGAAATCTTGCGCGAGACGCCGGTATGGTTGACCGTCGGCATGTAGACAAGGAACCGTCCCGGGAGCGCGATATGGCTGGTGATGCGCGCCCCCTTCTTGCCGATTGGTTCCTTCGCAATCTGGACCAGAATTTCCTGACCTTCTTTGAGCAGATCGCTGATCAGGGGAACGGGTGAGTTTTCGCGGCGGCGGAAGCGGCCACGGCCTCGATCACCACCGCCACGGCGGCTGCGGTCGCCTCGTCCTGGGCGGTCGTAGCCAGGACGCTGGCGCGGCTGGCGCTGGGTATAACCGGCGGTCGCGGGTGCGCGAACTTCCGCACGGGCGTCCACGGTCCCGTTGCCCCGGGCTTCGGCGTCGAGCATGGCTTCAGCTTCGGCCTGGGCCTCTTCAAGTTCGATCTCTTCGCTGTCTTCTTCTGCATGTGCAGCGTCGGCAGCGGGCACCACTCCGGACTCCGTCAGCGATGCCATGTGAATTTCGGTCACGGCTTCTCGGGCATCGCCGTTAAGATGATCGTGCTGATCGGCGGCCTGGGTTTCCTCTTCGAATTCGTCGTAACCTTCATCGGAAGAGGCCTGGAAATGGACCGTGTCAGCCTCGTCTTCGTCTATGGTTTCTTCTTCCATGGTGCCGGGAGCGGCGAAGACCGGGGCGGCGCCTTCTTCGGTGCGATGCTCGAAATGTTCTGCCACTTCGGCCCGCTCGTGGGCGCGGTCTGCTTCATGGCTCTCTTCAGCGACATCATGATGGGTTTCTTCTTGTGTGTCTTCTTGCGTTTCTGGGGCCGCGTTTGCGTTCAACTCGAAGGGCTGCTCGATCGCGACCGGAGGAGCGAGTTCGGAAGTGCGAAATTCGCGGTTCCAATCCACCGAAGTAGAGGCCGATTCGACCGGTTCGTCGGAGTGCGCCGCGTGGTCATGCTCTTCGTGAAGCGGTTCGGCTATCGCTTCGGAAGAGGAGAAGACCGGTTCGTCTTCGGGGAAGGACGATGCCGGCGCGGTGGTTTTCGCCGCAGCTTCTTCGACTTCGCTTTCGGTAGCGACAGCTCTTGGCGCTTCTTCCTGCGTCTGCGATGGTTGCTGGTAGCGCTGATATTTCGAGATCGACTCGCCGGGAAGCAGGATCGGCTGATATCCCGAAGGCGGCGCGGCGTGGGTTCGAGGCGCGCTCGGTTCCGCCGGGCGCGAGTAGCGCTGCTCGGACGATTCTCCGCCACGATCGTTGGTACGATCAGGGCCGCGGTCACGACTGTCGCGGCTATCTCGTCCATCGCGGCGTCCACCGCGGCGGCGGCGGCGGCCGCGAAAGTTTCCGCGGTCGCGTTGCTGGGAGTCGCCACTGGGCGCCGATTCGCTGCCTTCTGCCGCCGAAGCCGGTTGGCCTTCGGCCAGAGTGTCGGCTTCGAAGGTTCCTTCATCGGTTTCAACGATGGAGATTGCCTCCGCATCTGTCGCTTCGGCTGGATGCGATGATCCGCCATTGTCCGCGTTGGCCTGCTGTGGGCGCATATCCTGCACGCCACGATTGGCGGGAACGACGTCCGTCAGGTCGTCGTCGTGTTCCTCAAGGTCCATGAAATCGGAGACGTAGAGGAAGGCGTCTCGCTCCAGGCCGATGTCGACGAAGGCGGACTGCATGCCGGGGAGGACGCGAGTTACGCGGCCTTTGTAGATGGATCCTGCGAGGGTGTATTCGTTCTCGCGCTCAAGATAGACTTCCGCGAGGAGGTCGTCTTCTACCAGGCCCACCTTGGTTTCGTGGGGGGTAGAAGAGACGAAGAGTTCCTTGTTCATTGCTTGCTCCGGTCCCGCTCTGGCTCTCTGAGGAGCCTGCGGGTTTCACCGGACGGAATTGTTCGGCAAGGTTGCGGGAGGATTGAGCGTCGCGATGGCCGGGAAAGGCCAGTGTAGGCTCAGAGCTTTACGCTCTTAGCCGAGTCCGCTGCTTGAGCTTTGGAGTCTTTTGCACGTATCGCTTGAACTTCCGCCGAGGTTGTGACCGCATTCTCAGACCAGTCTGGCCTGGGGGCCGTTCCCTGCCCGGCTAAATGCTCTAGTTTCAATCCTGCCCGGCCTTTTCCTGCACCTTACGGTGCGTCCAGCCGGTGAGTGCCCTCTTTACGCGAGGGCGATCGATATTTTTGGGGCTGCACCTGCGTGCAGCAAACAACTTCTGCCTGCCGAATATTTCGTTCCGGGGCTTCCTGTTCCTGCCCTTAAATCTCTCTCCACCAGCCAGTTGGGCCAATAAGACCAAGGGGCTAGTTCACAAATCGGCGCATACGAACGTTCATCACCATCCCAAGCGCCAGGAACATGAACAAAACAGAAGACCCGCCATAACTCATGAGCGGCAAGGGTATTCCGGTGACGGGCATAAAGCCAACCACCATGCCGACGTTGACCAGGATATGAAAGCTAAGCACAGCCACCACACCCATGACTACGAACGTGCCAGCGCGGTCGGGCGCCGTTTGCGCGTTCTGCGTCAAGCGCATCAGCACAATGAAGTATAGCAGCAGAACCCCGAGAGCGCCTACGAATCCGTGTTCCTCGGAAAACGCGGCGAAAATGAAGTCGGTCTGTGGGATAGGCAGGAAGTTTCCGTGGGTTTGTGACCCTTTACCGCCCCATAGGCCTCCCGAGCCGACCGCGATCATGGATTGCTTAACTTGATACCCTGATCCTTGGGGATCGGAATCGGGGTCCTGATAGCTGGTCAGGCGTTGTTTCTGGTACGACTTCAAAATGTGAACCTGCGGGACGTAAAATGCGACGCCGATACCGGCAACGGCCAGCAGGGCGACAACCAGGCCTTGCCTCCACTGCATACCGCCCAGAAACATCCCCATGGCGGCAATGGGAAGATAAGTCAGGGCCGTGCCAAGGTCGGGCTGCTTAAGGACCATTAGCATCGGTATGCCGACGATGGCCCCCGCCTTGAGGAAGTCGGGCCAGGAGAGTTCGCGCTGGCGCATGTCGGCGAAGTACTTGGCGACGGCGAGGATCAGGATCAGTTTGACCCATTCCGAGGGCTGGAAGTGCATGGAGCCGAGACGGATCCAGCGCTTGGCGCCGAGCGCCTTGGTACCAAACAGAAGCACGGCTACGAGTGAAGCGACGCCCGCGATGTAGAACCAGTGAATCTGTTCCAGCAGGGCCTGGTAGTTGACGAGGCTGATCAGGAACATCATCGCCACGCCACCCAGGACCCAATAGATTTGCTTGATGTGGGAGCCGGCGAATTTGGTGTGCTCGGTGGCGCTGTGGATCTCCATGACGCCAAGGCCGCAGATGAGCAGGACGAAGCCCAGCAAGACCCAGTCGAAATCGCGGTATGAGACGTAGCGAGACATCAGTGTTCAGTTCTTAGTTCTCGGTTCTCAGTTCTCAGTTCTCAGTTCTCAGTTAGAACCTCGGTTCCCATTTAGTTGTCATCCTGCGCGGCAGCGAAGCTGGCGCGAAGGACCTTACGTCGGCCGACAGCTCCGGTGCAGTTTGAAAGGATCTCTACGCTGTCGGCAGCGCATTCGGCACCCATCTACCGCACCAATTGTCGCCATCGTCGTAAGGTCCCTCACCCGGCTATCGCCGGGTTCAGGATGACATCGCGTTCGCGTATTGCATTCCCGGCCCGTTTTGCTCTGCACTCAATACTTGCAACTCGGTACTCAATTCAGTCCCGGGGCAGCCGTTGCAAGCACGGGCTTCTTGTTCGACAAGTCAACGTCGAATCGTCCGCCTTGAAGCGCGTTGTTGTTTTTCGCGTTGGCTTCTTCGCTCACATGATCTTCGTCATTCGGGGCGCTCCAGAGGCCGCCGATATCTACATTGCCGTTGCTGGGCTTCTGCACCATTTTTTGCGGAGTGCGCTGCCGCTTTTCGACGTAAGCCTTGATTACTTCGGTCGCGAGGCGGGCCGCCAGCTTGCCGTGCTCGCCACCCTGGAAGAGAACGCAAACGACGATGTCGGGATTGCGGCGGGGGGTGAAGCCGACGAACCAGCCGTTCTGGGCAAAATCTTCATCGTTCTGATGCTTTGCGCGCAGAGCAAGAGACACAATTTGAGCCGAACCCGTCTTGCCGGCTATGTCGATGCCCGGAATATGTGCCGAGGGTGCCGTGCCTTCGGGCAGAAGCACCCGCGACATGGAGTCGGTGATGTAGTTCCATCCATTCGGATCGATGGGCACACTTTTCACTTCAGTGTAGCGGGCCGCCTCCACGAAATTCTGCGGCATTTCGGTCGGGCTGACGACATGCGGCACGACCATGCGGCCGCCCATCGAAATGGCGGAAATTGCGCGAAGCAGTTGGACCGGGGTGATTGCGATAGCTCCCTGGCCGATGCCGACCGAGATAGTTTCTCCGGCGAACCATTTTTGCTTGAAATTCCTGATCTTCCACTCTTCGGACGGCATGATGCCGGCAACTTCGTTCGGCAGGTCGATGCCGGTTTTCTGACCCAGCCCTAATTGAGTCGCATATTTGGCGATGCGATCAATGCCGAGCTTTTCGGCGAGGTTATAGAAAAAAACATCGCAGGACTGGTAGATGGCCTTTTCAAGGTCGACCGGCCCGTGTCCGCCTTTGACCCAGCAACCGAAACGGCGTCCGTAGAATTCGGCGGAGCCCACACAATTGACGTGCAGATTCTGTGCGATACCCTCCTGCCATCCGGCAACCGACATAATGATCTTGAAAGTAGAACCGGGAGCGAGCTGGGCCTGAATGGCTTTATTCAAGAGCGGCTTGTCAGGATCGGTGACCAGCTTGTTCCATTCGTCGCGGGAGACACGCACGGCGAAGTCGTTGGGATCATATGTGGGCCCGCTGACCATGGCGAGGATTTCGCCAGTGTGCGGATCCATGGCGACGATTGCGCCGTTCTTACCTGCCAACGCTTCTTCCGCTGCGATCTGGAGGTCGATGTCAATGGTCAATTTGAGCGGCTTGCCCGGAATTGCTTCGGTTTCGCCGAGGCGTCCAACTTCGCGTCCATGACTGTCCACGAGAGCCTGACGAGAGCCATTGGTGCCCATCAGCATCGCGTTGTATTGACGCTCGACACCAGAAATTCCAACGACATCTCCCGCGTTATAAAGCTCGAACTGCGGCTGATTCAGCATGTCTTCGCTGACCTCGCCGACGTAGCCGATCACGTGGGCCATGAATCCGTTGCGCGGATAAAGGCGGCGATGCGACATGATGGTGTCGAGTTCGGGCAATTCGTTGCGGTGGGCTTCGACGAATTGCAGTTCGTCGGGTGTGATGTCTTCTTTCAGAAAGATCGGCTGGTATTGCGGCATCGAAGCAAAACGGCGAATGCGGGTGCGGACGTCGTCGGGATTGAGATGAAGTCCTTGCGCGATAAGATCGGCATCGGCGGCGAGGTCACGGCTGGAATCGCGGAGAAGTAGCGCCGTGAATGATGGATAGTTATCGACGATCGTACGGCCTTCGCGGTCGAGGATGCGTCCGCGAGGTGCGAGGACGGGCACGTTGCGGATGCGATTCTTCTCGGCAGCGAGCGAATAGTAGTCGCTCTTCATCACCTGCAAGCTCCACAGGCCCCACGCGAGCACCAGGAAGACCGCGAGGATAATGTATTGCGTCGCCGTAAGGCGGATTTCCGAAACTTTGTCGTCGTTGCCGAACATCAGTTCTCGGTTCTCAGCTGCCAGTTCTCAGTTCTCCGTGGGCGGACGCACTTCTGCGTGCCTGTTTCAGAGAGGAGAGCTGGAATCTGGCTGTGGCTCAATTCTAACCCCATCACACCACGCTGGTGAGGGAAGGGGAGTAACGGAAGTCACGGGTCACCACTGAATCGTCAGCTATGACCAACGCGTTGGCCCAAGGCAGACCGACGGCCACCTTCGTGTGCAATCCGGCATCCTATTCAGCCGATCGGAGGTCCTATGACCGAAACAATTGAAAAGTGCGCCCATCTTCCATGTGTCTGCGTCCCACCCAAAGGCGAAAAGTATTGCAGCTCGCTCTGCAAGGAAGCCGGGTCCTCGGAAGCAGAGATCGCATGTGAATGTGGCCATCCTGCCTGCGCGAAATAAACCGAAAGGTGGGTAGCGAATCGTCCGAAGCAGCTTCAGCTATTACTGGCCACTACTATCAACCGCAAACAAGGACGCATGAATAAGAAAGAGATCGAATCTCCGAAACTCACGGCAAACTTTCTGATCTATGCGACGGCCTTCCTGCTTGTCGTGTTTGCCATCCTTGGCCATTATGTCTGGCGGATTTTCTAATTGTGCAAAATTGCTGTAGAGCGTTCAATCCTTAGGCTCTCTGCTTGAACTTGTCGAGAAGGAAGTAGAGGAAAGTTCCGACCGTGGCGTTGACCAGGCCGGCGATGATGCCGTTTTTCCAGCTCCAGGTTTGGGTCATGTTGACCAGGCCGTGAGAGACGGTGAAGTAGACGGCGGAGTGGACCAGATAGAAACCGAGTGTGACCAGGAAGCGGGCCCCCGCGTTATCAACATCAAGCTTCACGCCCAGCGATGATGCTCCGTAGCCGACGACCGTCTTGGCAATCCCATAGATTCCGATCGGGTTGTGGCCGAGCATGTCTTGTGCAAGGCCGATGACTGCTCCGGTAAAGAGCCCGGCGACGGGGCTGCGGCGGGCCATTCCGAAGAAGATCGTCACCAGCAGTGGCAGATCGAGATAGACGGCGAAGCGCGGGAAGCGCAGCGGCACGAAAGCCTGAAGAAATAATGCCAACAGCGGCACTCCGATGGTGACCGGAATGCTGAATCGGTAGACCTCAACCTGTTCCCCGGATGTGTAGGTGATCTGCACGCTAATGAGGGCCGTTGTCGTCAGGCTGGGACTGCTGGTTCGGTGGCATAGCTGGCTGGCTTGCCGCGTTCTGCTCGGTTATCGACGGCTTCGGTTCGGAGAGGGCTGGCTTTGAGGCAGTCGTTGATTTTGGTTTGGGCGCGGCGGTGGCCGAATCAGTTGGGGCTCCCGCCGCGGAATTGACGGCGTTCGGTTTTACGCCTTGCTGTGCGGCCGCAGGTGTTGCGGTCTTCGGCTTCGCAGTGTTGGTCACGCTTGCTGCGTTTGCATTACCTCGTGTCGTAACGCCAACGGACTTCGCGTCAGCAACCGGCTTGTCAGGAACCGAGGGAAGGCGCTGCGCGAGGATGTCGGCGGCGCGAACCCGGTTCTTTTCGTCGGCTAGCGATTGCTTTTCCTGCTTCTCCACCAGCACCAGAACTTCTTCGAGGCGGCTTAGGCTGGCGGCCGGCTTGATCTTGATGTTCAGGAAAAGATCCTTGCCTTTATCAACTTCCATCACGGTACCCACCGGCAGGCCCTTGGGGAAAATCTGGTCTCCGCCGCTGGTGAGGACGTTTTCGCCGGGCGTGACTTGTTCATCCGCCATAACTTTTTCGAGCACGATCTGCCCCGCGGAGGTTCCACGCAGAACGCCTTGCAGACGGGTCTTTTCGAGGATCGCTCCCACGCCGCTGCTTTGGTCGCTAATTAGAAGAACCTGCGATTCAGAGGGATAGGCAAGCAAAACTTTGCCGACGATTCCATTCGCTGTGATCACAGCCATGTCGCGCTGGATGCCAGAGTTCTCGCCCTTGTCGATGTAGACGACGCGGGAGAGATCGCTGCCGCTTGATCCGATGACCTGCGCGGCGACGGTTTTGGAGATGAATTGTTCTTTGAACGCGAGAAGAGTTTGCAGGCGATGGGCCTGGGACGCGTCTTCGTTCAGGCGAACTTGTTCGAGCCGCATCTGCTCGATCTGGGCCTTGAGATCGCGGTTCTCGGCGCGTACGCCGCGCAGGTAGAAGTAGTTGTGCCAGACATTGCCGGTGCTGTTTTCAGCCCAGACCAGCGCGCGTTCGAAGGGAGCCAGTGCGCCCACGGCCCAGACGCGGATGAGGCGAGTGTCTTGCGTGGCCTCGTTGCTGGAGCGCTTGACCTGCATGGCAAGCCCGAGCACCTGTAGGAACAGGACTCCTACGAGAATGATGAGATTGCGGTAGCGGCCGAGGACGTCCATGAGCTTTGAGCTACGAGTTTCGAGCTACGAGCCAAACAGCGAATGAACCTGAATTTCTTGGCTCACAGCTCATAGCTCGTAGCTCGCAGCTATTCGATCGAGATCTTTCTCAGCAGCTTGAAATCGCTGAGCATTTTGCCGGTGCCGAGGACCACGCTGCACAGCGGATCGTCGGCGATGGAGACCGGGAGTCCGGTTTCTTCGCGGATGCGCTTGTCGAGATTCTTGAGCAGCGCGCCGCCGCCGGTGAGCACGATCCCGCGGTCGCTGATGTCAGCGGAGAGTTCCGGGGGCGTACGTTCGAGGGCAACGCGAATCGCGTTCATAATCGTGGAAACACATTCGCTCAGGGCTTCGCGGATTTCGCCGTCGTCGACGGTGATCGTCTTAGGCACGCCTTCAATCAGGTTGCGGCCTTTGATTTCCATGGTCATTGGCTTGTCGAGCTGGTGCGCCGAGCCGATTTCCATCTTGATCTGTTCCGCGGTGCGTTCGCCGATGAGCAGGTTGTATTTGCGCTTCAGGTAGTTCATGACGGCTTCGTCCATCTGATTGCCGGCCATGCGCACCGACCGCGAGTAGACGATACCGCTGAGAGAGATGACTGCGATGTCGGTGGTACCGCCGCCGATATCGACGACCATGTTGCCGGAAGGTTCAGTGATCGGCAGGCCTGCGCCGATGGCGGCGACCATGGCTTGCTCGACAAGATGAACTTCGCTGGCTTTGGCGCGATATGCCGAATCCATGACCGCGCGCTTTTCTACCTGCGTAATTTCCGAAGGCACGCCTATCACGATACGCGGATGCACCAGCATCTTGCGGTTGTGCGCCTTCTGAATGAAGTAGTTCAACATCTTCTCGGTAACTTTGAAGTCTGCGATGACGCCGTCTTTCATGGGCTTGATGGCGACGATGTTGCCGGGAGTGCGGCCGAGCATCTCTTTCGCCTCTTTGCCGACGGCCTCGACTTCGCCCGTGTTCTTGTTGATGGCGACGATGGAGGGCTCGTTGACGACGATGCCCTTGCCGCGCGCATAGACAAGCGTGTTGGCGGTGCCGAGGTCGATGGCGAGGTCGCTGGAGAAAATGCTGAACAGCGAGCGGAGGTTGTGATTGCGTGTCCCGTTGGAATGGAATCCGTTATTTGACATGACGAATTAGTCCGTCTTTCCGCAAGAATTCCGGAATATCCCGGAAGTGGTCTTCAGTTTTCAGGGGTGGCTGTCCACATTCTACGGGAAGCCCAAGCACCCTGCTTGCACCCGAAAGTTGCTGTCCGATCGCGAGGGGCCAAAGCCCCGTTTTATTTCTCCGCTTTCCACGGCCCTGAAGGGCCGCTCTTCCACACACATCTTTTTTCGCCGCTTCGCGGCTGCCACCACTACTGGATGATGATCTTCTTCTGCTGCGTATTTACGCCGCCCTGGGCGGTTTGGGCCGTTACGGTTATGACCGCCTCGCCAGTCGGCAAGGGCGGCGTGAAGTAATGAAACCCTCCATCGGAGGCGATCATCGGTACTTCGCTGCCGTTCACCATCACGCGGGCCCCGGTCTGCGTCTTGCCGGTTACTTCGATCACGTGGCCATGCTGGATGAAGGGATCGAGATCCAACTCGATCGCTTCCGTCTCCTTGCCCTTGGGAATGATCGTGAAGCGGTTCTTCTCGCTCTCGACAGACTCCTTCCCGGTCGAATCGTAGGATTGCACCATCCAGTAATAGGCGCCCTCGCCGAGATTTGTGACGGTCACGGCTGCTGTGTTTATTTTTTTGTCCACCAGTGTAGAGGAAAAATATGGGTTGCGGGAGATGCGCAGGCGGTAACCAACTGCATTCGCCATTGCCGTCCAGGAGAACTGCACGTCTTTCATGGACTCGCCTACGGAAAACAGCGGCGCCATATTGGCGGGAGCGATCGGCGTTGGCGGTCCGATCTCCTTGGCCTTTTCCAAGTGGGATTCCTGCCCGCCCTGGAAGCTGACTTTTTCCCAATTGGCCAGCTTCACGGTCTCGCCGTTGCGCGTGACCTCGCCGCTTCCTTTTTTCATCAGGATTTCGTGCTGGTCGGCCTTGGGATCGTTGTGAACCTGCGCCGCAGAATCGGGGGCCAGCGACGCTGTGGCTCCGTCGACGATGACCTGCGATTTCGAGCCCTGGCTGTAAGTCGCGGTGGAGAGATCAACGGTTCCGGTGCTGACCGCGACGGCGATGTTGGTCTGCTGCTGATCGTTAGCAGAGTTTTCTTCGATGACGATCAGGGAATCCTGCTTGACGGTGTAACTGGTGCCGTCGTTGAAGACAACTTTGGCCATGCCTTCGGAGCCGGTCTGAACCACATCGCCCTTCTCGAGCGGAATGTTGTAGTCAGCACCGACCCAGCTATTGCCGCTTCCCTTCTTCACCCGAACGGTGCCGTCGAGGGCGGTAAAGTGCGCCTGTTGTGCAACCGATGTACCTGCTCCGGTCGCGGGAGCCATTCCGGCAACATGTTCGAGCAATCTGCTGCCGACATCGTCGACCTTCTTGATGCCCGCTTCGGTGAATTGCGGGAAGGCAACGCGCATGGCAACGAACAACACCGCGGCGGCTCCAATGACCAGGAGGGCGATGCTGCGGTACGTGACTGTCGTCCACGCGACGTGAATGCCCGGTTTGCGGTTGTCGGAAGACACTCTTGCCTGAAAAACCTCTGGATTTCGAGATTCCGATTTTCTAGATAAAGATCGGCAAAAGAAAACGGTAGCACAGGGAAAACGCGGGGAAGAACTGGTAATGGGGATGTGAGGTTACCGAAGTGACGCTGTTTTCGGGCCCTGCCAGGTCTTCCCCACTCGTAGGGCTGTGTTCGAGGTCTGGCGTGTGCACCTGGCCGAAGTGTTTTTCGCGGTGTTGCTCAAGGCAAACTGCCCATTAGCCCGCCACAATTTCATTCCTGCCTTCGAATTTCTCCAAAAGCGTGCAGACCGAATTCGTATCCGCAATCATTGAATCGCCCATGTGTTTAAGAGACGCGAGAGAGTGCTCCGCCGCTTCAGCATTGCCGAAGCCACACGCGTCTTCAACGATGATCGGCCAAAATCCCAAGTCAGCACCCTGGCGGCAGGTCGGGTCGATTCCAATCTCCAGAGCGATTCCGGCGATGACGAAGCTGCGTATCCCGCAGTCTCTGAGAGTCATTGCGAGCGGCGTTCCTTCGAACGCAGACATGGCAATCTTATCGAATACCGCTTCACTGGCTAGGGGTTCGAGTTCAGGAACGATCCGAAACGCCGGGCTATCGCGCAGGAACATCGGCTGCACCTTGTCTGGGGAATCGGTGCGCTGCCAGTTTAAGGCCGTGCGGTACTGAAAGGCACCCATTAGATTCTTGGGCAACGACATATGACGCGTGAAGAGTGTACGGAAACCGGCTCTTCGGGCGGAGGTCAAAAGCTTCCGTACCTGCGCCGTGATTTCTGGACCATTCTTGATCTGCGGCGCAATTCCGGCCTGCATGTCGTAAATGATCACTGCTGTGTTTTCGGGAGAAATGACTTCTTCGAGAGATCGGGGAATGGTGAAGCCTTGATGGGTCAGCATTGTGTTCTCGCCTTCGTATATTAGCAAGTACCGGAATCGCGTACTCCCCCGTCCTTGCTCGCTTCTTCTCGCAAGCTGTAGCATCAAAAGGTGTGGGCATTCATTAGGAGACATTTATGGCAACCGACACTTTTACCGCGCCCGCTA
>DATAUY010000102.1:0-8347 GCA_036268025.1 Candidatus Sulfotelmatobacter sp.
CTAGCGGAACAGATCGCTTGCAGCGGGTCGTAGCAATTCACGAGCATTCCCGCGGCCTGACGCGTACCGATATCCCCGGATGATGCACGCGGGCGCGCGATTCAGTTTGCCGCAGACGAGTCCGGCTGCGCATGCGAGTTCATCAGCTACGGCTTCCACGCTGGCCTTCAATTTATATCCGTGGGGATCGCGCCGGCCGCGGTCGTCGCGCAGAGGCTTCATGCCTGCGATTCCAATCACGACTTCGGTCAGGCCTTCGCGCCATGGACGGCCAAAGCTGTCGGTGATGATTACGGGAATCGAAAGTCCAGTTTTCTTTTTTAGCTGACGGCGAAGATTGGCAGCGGAGCGGTCCGGGTCTTCCGGCAAAAGCAGCGCGTGGTTGCCTCCATCGACGTTGGAGACATCGATCCCGCTGTTGGCGCAAAGAAAGCCATGGTGAGTTTCGGTGATCAGCACGCCGTTCTTGCGGCGAATCACGGTCTTGCTCTCGCGGAGAGCGAGTTCGATTACTCGTGCGTCGAGATCATATTGTTTGGCCCACGCAACAGATTCCTCGCTCGGCTGAATTGTCGCCAAATCGATGATGCGTCCTTCCGATTTCGACACGATCTTGTGCTTGACGACAAGAATGTCGCCGGATTGCAGGCGGATGCGCTGCTTCCGCAGGGAAGCCACTAACTCATCGGCAATCGAGTCTCCCGCGCGAATATCGCGAGCAACAGCGATCGGGATGAGATGGATCTCGTTTCGTGGCACGGTTGGCAGTTCTAGATGCTGTTTATCCTGCTCGTTCCTGCAGAAAGATTCCAGCATCCGCATATTCGCGCGCCAATTTCTGTGCGCGTGTTTCGCCCGGCAAAGAGATCAACAGTTGCAAGTCTTCGGGATTATCCACGTCCACGGCGATTCCCGGCAGATTCAAGACGACGCACGGTTTGCCGGTTGCCTGAGCGGCAGCGTGGTGCGGCCTGAAGCTGTCGTTACCAAAACGGAGGGGGAAGAGATTCGCCGGGCGGCGAAAGGCGGCATTCGTGCCGCGAGCATCGCCCGCTGGTACGAGCAAACTTCCTTCTGACGGAGCATGTTTCAGGATTTCATCGAGTTCCCAAGGCTGAATCAGGGGAATATCGGCGGGGATCACGAGCGTGCTGTCTTCCCCCCGCTCGACACAGATCCGCGTCGCCATCTCGATAGCGCCGGTTTCGCCAGGATTCTCGGAATCGGGAATTACTTCGAAACCATATTCCTGCGCAAGGTCCGTGGCGTAGACATCACCAGTTACGATTCCAACTGCGGGCCGATTCGTCCAGTTGTGCAGTGTCGCGAGCACATCATGCAGCATGGCCTGCGCCAGCTTCGTGCGGGCGGGTTGATCGAGCATGCTGGCGAGACGCTGCTTGGCGGCACCCGTATTCTTGATGGGGACCAGGATCATGGCTGGCGATCCAGGCGCCGGTAGGGCGTTCCGACAAATTCCTGAGCGGCGGTAACGGCGCGCAAGACTACTCTTGCGAGTCCGGCTTTGTCTTCCGCTGTGCGCATGATGGTCTGTGCGCACTGCACGCCCAATCCGTTCTTGCGCAGATTTTCGGCGGCGCGTGCGTCGCGCGTATCACAGACCAGCACGTCGAGAAAGTCTTCGTAGGCCTGAGCGACGCCCGCAATCGAGCAAGGCCAGCCTTGCGCCTGCATCAGGATACCCGCCGGTCCGGCCACCGGGGCATCACCGACAATCGGGCTGATGGCGGCGATTTTTCCTTTAGCTTGCAGGAGCGCGTCACGAATTCCGGGCACCGCGAGGATGGGGCCAATACTTGTCACCGGATTGCTGGGCGCTACCAGCACCGCGTCGGCGGAGGTGATGGCTTCGATCACTCCGGGAGCAGGTTCGGCGTCAGAGGCTCCGGCGAAGCGTACCGAGTTCACCGGATCCTGAAACCAGCGCTGGACGAAATACTCCTCGAAGCTGAGTTCACCTACGTTGGGCGTGTCGATCCGGGTCTCGACGCGAGAGTTGCTCATGGGTAGAATGCGGGCCTTCACGCCAAGTTTTTCGGAGATAACGGCAGCCGCCTCGGAAAGCGTCTTGCCCTCCGCCAGCAGGCGCGAACGGAGCAGGTGCATCGCCAGATCGCGATCTCCGGTGTGGAACCAGGTAGGCTCGCCGAGTTGTCCCATGGCTTGCAGGCAGAGGAAAGTGTCGCCTTTGACGCCCCATCCGCGCTCGCGGCTCAACATGCCGGAGAGTACATAGGTGATCGAATCGATGTCGGGTGAAACGTAGAGTCCCCACCAGAGCAAGTCGTCGCCGGTGTTAACGATGAGGGTGATTTCCTCGGGAGGGACGACCTGCCGCAATCCGTCCACAAATTTCGCGCCGCCTGTACCTCCGGTGAGGACGCAGATCATGCCGCCCTCGTGATTCTTGCGAGCCCATCATCACCAGTGGCGACCCGTAATTTGTCGGAAAGAATGCCGGGCTTGGCAAGAACGTTCGAAATGAATTCGGGATACACCGGCAGGCGCTGGCACAGTTGAGCGCCTTTGGCCTCGGTGCGCAGACGCAACTGCTCGACATGCGGCCAGGGCTTTTCCGGATTGATAAAGTCGGGCGTCAGCGGCGAAACGCCTCCCCAGTCGTTGATGCCGGCATCGATCAACTCTTCGTAGTATGGCGCGGAAAGATTCGGGGGAGCCTGGATATTAACGTTCGGCATTACCAAGCGAGCTACCGCTACTGCGCGCAGCATATCGCCCCGTGAGGGCTCGGGCCAATGAGCCATGGGAATCGACGGCTTCGCGCGAAAGTTTTGCACGATCACTTCCTGGATGTGTCCGTAGCGTTGGTGGAGATCGCGGATCGCGAGCAGAGTGTCGACGCGATCTTCGAGAGACTCGCCAATGCCGATTAACAAACCGGTGGTAAAGGGCACACTCTGCTTGCCCGCGTCTTCGATTGTGCGCAGGCGCTTTGCAGGAAGTTTGTCGGGAGCGTTGTCGTGCGCCGCGCCGGGTACGAGCAGCGATGCGTTCGTGGTTTCGAGCATCAGCCCCATGCTCGGCGAAACGGCAGCCAACCGCGCGATCCATTCAGAGCTCAGCAGCCCAGGATTCGGGTGCGGCAACAGGCTCGATTCCCGTAGCACAAGCTCGCACATGGCTTCCAGATAATGCAGCGTGGACTTGTAGCCCAGATGGCGGAGATTTTCCCGCATTTCTGGAAAGAGCAGTTCGGGCTTGTCTCCCAGGCTAAAGAGGGCTTCCGTGCAGCCGAGTTTTTCGCCCTCGCGCGCGACCGAGAGCACTTCGTCTGGAGTCATCGTGTGCGCGCCGGGGTCGCCGGGATCGCGACGGAAGGTGCAGTATCCGCAGTAATCGCGGCACAGATTGGTCAGCGGGAGGAAGACTTTGCGCGAGTAAGTAACGACGACCGGCTTGAAGCGCTCTTTCGCGGCTCGGGAAACTGCGAGCAACTCCGGCAAGTCTTCGTCAGTGCATCGAATTAATTGCAGTGCGATATTCCGTGAAATTGGTTCGCCGGAACGCACTTCACGTAAGAGCGGTCCCACTGCTTCAGACACTGGCGCGATTGGACTTACAGGCACTGAACGAATCATACAACGGCTGCGCCGTGATAATGTAGGCGTCGGCAAGGTCGAATGCGGTCCTCCCGGCAAGGCGAGGACGTTGCGAGCAACGTCTCTTCGGATGGCTCTAAATTCCAATGAATTCCGGCAGGCGATGGGGCAGTTCGCCACGGGCGTGACCATCATAACCGTGGATCTCGACGGCGAGGTGCATGGCATGACGGCCAACGCATTTACCTCGGTGTCGCTGGATCCCATGTTAGTGTTGGTTTGCGTGGACCACACGACACGGACCCACGCCCACCTGCACGCTAAAAAGCGCTTCGGAATCAATATGCTGTGCGAGGACCAGCGGAAAATTTCCGAATACTACGCGCGCCCGGAGCGCACCCACGAGCGTGCCGAAGAAGAAGCTGGCGCGAGCTTCGACCGCACGAGCCTGGGAACGCCGGTCTTGCACGGGGCTTTGGCATATCTGGAGTGCCGCCTGCAATCCGCGCATGACGCGGGGGATCACACGATCTTCATTGCGGAGGTCGAGGATGTGGTCATCCACGACGGGCAACCGCTGGTGTTTTTTCGAGGAAAATATCGAAAAGTCGGGAAAGAAGTGGAGAATTGAGACACGCCTGAAGAACTGTCACTTTTCGAGCGAAAATCTATCTAATCTATGTTGAGACAGATTACGAGTGGAGCGGACTTATGACTGAGAAGACAGCAGAAAAAGTCACCAAGAGCGAATCGGAATGGAAGAAGCAGCTTACTCCGGAGCAGTATCACGTAGCCCGCGAGGCGGGAACCGAGCGCGCTTTTACCGGCAAGTACTGGGATAATCACGAGAAAGGCCAATACAACTGCGTCTGCTGCGGAGCGCCGCTGTTCGATTCGGAGACGAAGTTCAACTCCGGCACGGGCTGGCCAAGCTTTTACAAGCCTGAGGACAATAACAGTGTCATCGAGCATCGTGACAGCAGCTACGGCATGGTGCGCACAGAGGCTCGGTGCGGCAAATGCGATGCGCATCTGGGGCATGTGTTTGAGGATGGACCTCAGCCTACCGGGCTGCGGTATTGCATGAATTCGGCGGCGCTGGACTTCAAGGCGAGCGACAACGAGAAGAAGTAGGCTGAATTTCCCCGCAGACGCGATCTCTCAATAACGTTGTCATTCCGAGGAGCGCAAGCGACGAGGAACCTGCTTTCTTTCGCAGCCGGCAAACAGCAGGTTCCTCGCTTCGCTCGGAATGACAATAGTTGGCTGGAATGATAATGGTGGGACTGTCGCGTTGCGACACGACAAAAGGACACGGCACGACAAAAGGGCACGCTTTCGCGTGCCCTCTGTTCTTGATTCGACCTCTTGAAGCTTACGCGCTGGCAGTTGCCGCCATCGCCTTGGGCTGCTCCTGCTTGCCTTGGGCCTGGTCGTGCTTCTTGCCTTCGCTGCGGACCTGAATTCCGCCCTTCAGCGCTGCGCCGTCTTCCACGCTGATACGCGCGGTCGAGATGTCGCCGTGGACCGATCCCTCGGCGCGAATGTCAACGCGGTCGCTGCACTCGATGTTGCCAGTCACCTTGCCCATCACGACGACTTCGCGGGCAATGATGGCCGCGTCGACCTTGCCGTTGCGTCCGATAGTGACGCGGCTTTCGGGCATGGTCACCTTGCCTTCGATCTTGCCATCGATGTAGAGCGATTCCGATCCGCTGACTTCGCCCTTGATGACCAGCGTGCGGCCAATGGTCGCCTGGTCCACGGGAGCAGTCACGGTCTTGGGAACGTTAGGGTTGGAAGCCGGGAAGCCGGACTTCTGATTGTTCGGATTTTCCTGAAACATGCGACCGTCCTTAAATTTTCCGCGCGGCGCCTGTCTTTACTCTTGAATCTTGGCGCTGCATGCGGTTGGTCTTGAAATTTGTGGCCTTCGCCAGTTCGTGGCCACTTGGCCATTCAGACTATCGCACAAGGGTAAGGGTTACCCTAAGATTACGGAAGGCGTTGTACGGGTGCGAAGGCAAGCGCGAGCGATTTTCAAAGGGCTCCTGGGGCGGACATGGGATGCTCTTGCCGCTATTCGGAGGCCTGAAGTGCCTCAGACTTTTCTTCCCACTCGGCGACCATGGCGGCGTGACTGGCTTTTCGCTGATCGAGTTCCTGCGATTGCCGCTGGCTCTCTTCGGCGCTGACGAAGCTTTGCAACGCGGCTTCCAGTTCGGCGATGGCGGACTCTGTTCTGCCAATTTCCGATTCCAGTTGTTGGATCCGGTCTTCTATCTGCTTGCGCTTGATGGGGTTCAGGCGCTTTTTGGCTTCTGCTTTGCCGTTGTTGCCGTCCGAGGAGGTTGATGTCAGAGTCGCGACCCCACTCATGCCAACTTCGGGCTTGAGTGGGCCACCCTGGGATTCTTTCTTTAGGGCTGGCTCCTTTCTCTTGGGGATAGATGTCCCGGGAACATCGTCGAGCGTCGGCGCGACGTGCTGACCGCCCTGCTTGCGCCAGAGATAGTCTTCGTAATTGCCCGGGAAGATTTCGACCTTGCCTCCGCCGATTTCGAAAACGCGGGTGGCCAGCTTGTCGATGAAGTATCGGTCGTGGGAGACGAAGACGACCGTTCCCGTGTACTTCATCAATGCGCTCAGCAGGACATCTTTCGCGCGCAGATCGAGGTGGTTCGTCGGCTCGTCGAGCAGCAGGAAGTTTGCCGGATGCAGAAGCAACCGGAGCAGGGCATAGCGTCCGCGCTCTCCGCCAGAAAGTACGCCGATCTTCTTGAAAACGTCGTCTTCCGAGAACAGAAAGCATCCCAGCAGGCTGCGCAGTTCTGTCTCGGTTGAACGGGGAGACATTTCGCTCAGATCGTCGATGATCCTGGCATCGGGATCGAGTTCTTTGTACTGGTCCTGCGCGAAGTAGTCCGGCAGCACGTTGTAGCCTAACTTGAATTCGCCCGCGGAGAGTGTCTCCGTACCCGAAAGCAATTTGATCAAGGTCGATTTGCCCGCTCCGTTTATGCCGACCAGCGCAATCCGGTCTCCACGCTCAATCATGAAGTTGACGTTGCTGAAGACTTCCTTTTCCGCACCCCGCTCAGCAGCTTGCTCCGCCCCGGCACCATTGCTGCCCCTCAAAACCCGCGCCGGATATCTTTTTGCGACGCCCTCAAATTCCGCGACGATGCGTCCGCTGGCCTTGGGCTGCGGAAACGAGAAATGCATGGTCTTTTCTTCCGGAGGAATCTCAATCCGTTCGATTTTCTCGAGTTCCTTGATGCGGCTCTGCACCTGCTTGGCCTTCGTTGCCTGGTACCGGAAGCGGTTGATGAAGACTTCCAGTTGCTCGATGCGGTCGCGCTGGTTCTTGTACGCGGCCTGCATCTGCTGGTTGCGCTGCGTCTTCTGTGACAGAAATTTGTCGTAGTTGCCGGTATAGAACCAGAAACGCTTGTTCCAGATTTCCGCGATCTTGTCGACGGTCACGTCGAGAAAATAACGGTCGTGCGAGATCAGCACGAATGCGTTCGGATAATTATGCAGATATTCTTCCAGCCAGTTGCGTGCCTCGAGATCAAGATGGTTGGTCGGCTCGTCGAGCAGAAGGAGATTGGGCTTCTGAAGAAGAAGCTTGGCGAGGGCGAGGCGCATCTGCCATCCGCCCGAGAACTCGTCGGTCATGCGGTGCCAGTCTTCTTTGTTGAACCCCAAACCCATTAAGACGCGGCCGACTTCGGCTTCGATGGAATATCCGTCGCGCGTGCGGAACTCGTGCTCTACGCTGTTGTAGCGGTCGGCGACGGCCCCGAACTCGGCGCTGGTGTGGTCGATCTCCGCCATCTTATGGGTCAGAGATTCCAGTTCCTGCTCCATGGCGCGGAGGTCGTCGAAGACCGTCATGCACTCGGCGAACACGGTGCGGCCGGAGAGCGTGAGGCCGTCTTGCGGAAGATATCCGGCGGACGTTCCCTTGGCGATCACCAGCGAGCCGTAATCGAAGCTGTCCATGCCGGCAAGGACCTTCAGCAGCGTGGACTTGCCGGTGCCGTTACCGCCGACGAGTCCGATGTGCTCTCGGGCGGTGATCAGCCAGTCAACATTTTCGAAAAGAAGCTTGTGGCCGAAACGTTTTCCGGCGCCGGAAAGCTGGATCATGGTGTGGAATTATCGTAGCAGGGAAGGAGCGGAACGGATGTTCTGCCCAGAGAGCGGCGATTCTACCGCAAGAACACCTTGCCCGCCTGAAGCGCTGTCCACGTCCTCAGCACTGCCTGCTCCGGAGAAATCTTGATTCATCTACAGTCATTTGTAAAACTTTTGGCTATAGCGCAACCGTTCGCTTCTTCATTCGCATCTGAGGCGCACAATTCAGGCCGAGTAGCCGGCCTAAAGTGCGCTACATGCGAAAAGGAAGTGCTATGCGTTTGCACGTTGCTCCTTCTCTTCTCCTGGTCGCCTCACTGTTTCCCTTCTCACCATCCGCCTCTCAGGCCCAGGCTCCCTCCAGTACCGGATCGGTCTATATCATGACGAATCGCGCGGAAGGAAATTCCGTGCTCGTATACAAACGGGCGTCCGACGGCTCTCTGACCTTCTCGAAGGAAGTTTCTACTCATGGCCTGGGGCCCGGCCTCACACTCGATCCGCTGCAATCTCAAGGTTCCTTATCGCTGAGCAATGACGGCAAGTTGTTGCTCGCAGTCAATGCAGCCAGCGGCACTCTCACGGCTTTTGTGGTGAATTCGACGGGTATCTCTTTCGGCAGC
>DATAUY010000103.1:0-44274 GCA_036268025.1 Candidatus Sulfotelmatobacter sp.
TTGATGAAAGCAAACCGCGAGCCGGGCCATGGCAACTGATACTCCTATTTTCATCGGCGTCATTTCCGACACTCATGGATTGCTTCGCCCCGAAGCAGTTGAGGCGCTGCGTGGATCGCAGTACATCATTCATGGCGGTGATGTCGGCGATCCAAAAATTCTCAAACAATTGGCTGCGATTGCTCCTGTAACCGCCGTTCGCGGGAATGTGGACAAGGGCGCGTGGGCCCGCAAGCTGCCGGAAACGGAACTCTTCGAGATTGGCGAAGTTTCCATTTATGTGTTGCACGACCTTTCGAAGCTTGATGTCAAGCCGGGCGTCGCCGGATTCCGAGTTGTGATCTATGGGCATAGCCATGTGCCCCAACAGGAAAGGAAGGGCGGCGTGCTCTATTTCAATCCGGGGAGTGCGGGGCCGCGGCGCTTCAAGCTGCCGATCAGCGTTGGGAAACTGATTGTCGGAGGCGGGAAAGTGCGCGGTGAGATTGTGACGATCGCGGACTAAAGACTGAACGACTTTGTGACGACGACATCTGCGGCTTCATTTTCGTCGTTGTTACAATCGCAGAGCATGTCAGTTGCGTTCCACATTGAAAAAGTCAGCGGGAATGCGCGGCTCGGGCGGCTGGTTACTCCTCACGCCGCTATCGAAACGCCTGTATTCATGCCCGTTGGCACGGGCGCATCCGTCAAAGGCGTTCCGCAGGAGACGCTTGAAGAACTCGGGGCGCAGATCATTCTTGGAAATACCTATCACCTCTATTTGAGGCCGGGCGTCGCAACTGTCAGAAAGATGGGCGGACTGCACGCCTTTATGTCGTGGCGGCGGGCGATCCTGACCGACTCGGGCGGGTTTCAGGTATTCAGCCTTAACGAATTGCGCAAAGTGAATGAAGAAGGCGTGATGTTCCGCTCACATCTGGATGGTTCACCCCATTTCTTCAGCCCGGAAAGCGCAATGGAGGCGCAGATCGGGCTCGGAGCGGACATCATCATGGCGTTCGACGAGTGCACCGAGTATCCGGCAGATGCCTCGCGGACGCGGGCTTCAATGGAGATGACCGCGCGCTGGGCGGCGCGCAGCAAGAAATACTTTGAGGAGCACAAGAACGAGGTGCCCTGGCATGCAGACCCAAACCCTCAGCCCCCGGTCCTCACCGATGCTCGTGGAGCCACAGACGCCCTCGTCCGTGGGGGCGGCGGCACGAACCTTGATGGTGAGCCTTCGGGCGCTGCCCGCGAACAGCAGCTTCCTCGCTTCGCTCGGAATGACAAATCCTATTTTGCTCCGAATGACAATTCTCGCCTACAGGGACAAAATCGCACCCAGTCGCTTTTCGGCATCGTCCAAGGTGGAATGGACCGAGCCCTGCGCAAAGAATCTGCCGAGCGGACCATTGAGATTGGGTTTTCCGGCTACGCGATAGGCGGGCTAAGCGTTGGCGAACCGCGCGAGTTGACGCGCGAGATTGTTGAATCCACGCTGGAGCATCTTCCCAAGGACAAGCCGCGATATCTCATGGGCGTAGGTACGCCGGAAGAGATTGTCGAGTATGCAAATCTTGGCGTGGATATGATGGACTGCGTGCTTCCCACCCGTGCCGCAAGGCACGGGCTGTTATTTACTTCAGAGGGCAAAGTTTCGATCAAGCAGGCCCGTTACGCGCAGGATGGCGGGCCGCTCGATCCGAATTGCGGATGCCGCGTGTGCCAACGCTATTCGCGGGCCTATTTACGGCATCTTTATGCATCCAACGAAGTATTGGCGCAGGTGCTGAATACGATCCACAACCTGAGCTACTATCTCGATACCATGAAGAAGCTGAGGGCCGGCCTGACGGGCGCCACCGCTTGAAGAGATTGCAAGAAGGCTCCTTGACACCATGCGGCGCGTGCGGCATTCTATCTCACTTGGGGAAGAGTCCCGTTTTCTTCCTGGTGTGTGGTAGCGAGGGAAGTTATAGATTCTGATGGGAAAGTCCCCCCGGGTTCAAGCCTGAGGCCGAAGGACCTCGCCGAGGCCGATCCAAACCCCGTGGTGAAAGTGAAATAAGAGCTCCCGCGACGAAAACAGCGGGGGTTGCGCGGTTCAATCCGCGCCGATCTCATATCATGCAATATTTCCTGGCTGTGCAGACTGGTGGCAGTATGGGGTGGCTCAGTCTCGCCCCCCTGCTCTTTATTTTCGTCATTTTTTACGTGCTGATGATCCTGCCGCAGCAGCGTCGCCAGAAGAAATGGACGGCAATGCTGGATCAGCTCAAGACAGGAGACAAGGTCACCACTAGCGGGGGCTTGCGCGGAACCATCATGGCGATCAAAGACGACTCCATACACCTGCGCGTGCCTCCGCAAAACCTTGTCATGGAAGTGACTAAGGCCTCGGTGACCCAGGTGAGCACCACCGAGGAAGAAGTGAAAGGGAAATAGGGCCACTAATCACTAATTTTTATGAACAAGAATCTTCTCTGGAAACTGCTATTTATTATCGGAATCCTGCTGTTTTTCCTGTTCGGGATTTTTGGGATTCCCAAGAGCATCAGCAAGGATGGATTGATGACAGCCCTTACGGACCACATCCACCTGGGGCTGGACTTGAAGGGTGGAACTCACCTGATTCTGCAGGTCCACGTCAACGATGCTGTCAACGTCGACGCTCAGAACGCGATTGAGACGCTTAAAGACCAGCTGCGCAAGCGGAAGGTCGACTACACCGACATATCGCAGCCCGACCAGCAGAATAATCCAGACCACATCGTCATCAAGGGAGTGCAGCCGGGCGCACGCTCCGACTTGTTGAGCATCGTGCAGGAGCGCCTTCCGGAGTACGACATCACCGGCGGCGCGGAGAATACATGGAATCTTTCGATGAAGGCCTCGCTTCTTACCGACCTGAAAAACAAGGCGGTAACGCAGGCGATCGAGACTATCCGCAACCGCATTGACCAACTGGGCGTTAGTGAGCCGACGATCCAGGAGCACGGGCTCGGGGACTACCAGATTCTCGTGCAGTTGCCCGGTGTGGACGACCCAGGACGCGTAAAAGACATCATGCAGTCCACCGCCATGCTTGAGATCAAGCAGATGACGGATGGGCCTTATCCCAGTGAACAGGCTGCACTGCAAGCCAAGGGCGGTATTGTTCCGATTGATTCCATCCTGATGACCGGCTCCTGCACCAGCGGCGCGGAGCCAACCTGGTGCTATGTATCACGTACTTCGGCTGTGAGCGGCAAAGACCTTCGAAGCGCCGACGCGTCCAGTGACCAAAACGGTCAGCCCGCCGTGCATTTCAATTTGACTGGTGAAGGCGGGCAACGTTTCTTCAATTTTACTTCGAATCACGTCGGAGACAGCCTGGCGGTCGTGCTCGACAACAAAGTGCAGGAAGTTGCGAACATCAAAGAACCGATCCGCGATACCGGTGAGATCAGCGGTGGCCGCATGACTGAGCAGCAGGCGAAGGATCTTTCGATGATCCTCCGTTCGGGCGCGTTGCCGGCCAGCATTAGCTATCTCGAAGAGCGGACGGTCGGGCCATCGCTTGGCGCCGACTCGATTCGGTCCGGCGTCCTGGCGGCGGCGATTGGCATGGCTGCCGTGCTGATTTTCATGCTGATCTACTATCGTGGCGCCGGCGTGAATGCCGATGTCGCGCTCATCATGAACCTGATTATCCTGCTTGGATTTCTGGGCTGGTCGACGATTGCGGGCGTCAATGTCGCGCTCACCTTGCCGGGAATTGCGGGAGTGATCCTGACCGTCGGTATGGGTGTTGACTCGAACGTGCTGATCTTCGAGCGCATCCGAGAAGAGTTACGGAATGGCAAAACTCCGCCATCGGCTGTGGATCAGGGATTCGGTCACGCCTGGATCACAATCGTGGATACTCACGTCACCACGATCGTATCGGCCGCGATTCTGTTCATCTTCGGTACCGGACCCGTGAAAGGGTTTGCAACCACGCTGACTTTCGGTCTGCTGGCAAACCTGTTCACCGCAGTGTTTGTGTCGCGCGCGATTTTCGAGTGGGTGCTGAGCCGGAAAGAGCGCGGAACAGCGCTGAGCATTTAAGAACATTGAGTAATTGGGAAATTTGGTAATTGAGTGATTGAAAACCTCGGGGCTCATCGCTTTTCAGTTTTTTCAATTACCAAATTTCCCAATTACCAAATTTTGGTTAAGGGGCTAGACAACCGGTGGAGTTCTTTCATAGCGTCAACATAGATTTCCTGGGCAAGAAATGGTACTTTCTCGCCTTTTCACTGATCTTCAGCGTCGCCGGGATATTTTCCATGCTGTTCTGGCATGGCATTCCGTGGGGCGTCGACTTCCGCGGTGGAACGCTGGTGTATGTCAAGTTCTCGCACACGCCGAATTTCCGTGAAATTCGCGCCGCGATGGATCATGCCGGCCTGAAAGATCCGAAAATTCAGCCGTACGACCGCCCCGCGAACAACGAAGTGCTGATCGATCTCTCCCAGAAAGAAACCAACGAGAGGGCGATCGACATTGGGCAGAACCAGATTATTGGCGCGCTGCAAACGAATGTTCCGGCTGGCAAGCAGTGCGGCGCGGCTGCCGGAGCTATCGGCGGATGCGATTTGAACAATGCCAGCACCTTGACGATCACCAACTACCTGAAAGACAAGGACCCACTTCGCATCGGGGGCGGAGCCGAGGCCGACCAGAAATATGCCGCGCAAACGCAGGCTGTCGTGGCCTATCGCAACACCTTGGGCGGAGTGTTCACTTCGATTGATCAGTTGAACGGCAACGGCGTGGATCCAGCGGTAGTTGCGGCGTTGAAAGATGGTTTCTTCGTGTCGGATTTCGGTGTCCGTCACGTGGAAATCGTCGGTCCGACGGTCGGCGCGCAGCTTCAGAAACAGGCCTTCTGGGCCACCGTCTATTCCCTCGCAGGGATGCTGGTTTACCTGGGGTTCCGTTTTGAGTGGATTTACGGCGTCGCGGCGGTGGTTACGGTGTTCCACGATACATTGATCACTGTAGGCGCGTTTTCACTGACAAAAACGGACATTTCTCTGACCGTGATCGCGGCTATTTTGACCCTCATTGGTTACTCCAATAACGACACGATCGTGGTATTTGACCGTATCCGCGAAAACATTAAACTGATGCGCCGGGAGTCCTTGGCCGACATTGTCAACCGGTCGATCAATCAGACCCTCAGTAGAACCATCTTGACAGCAGGCCTAACCTTCCTTACTGTACTTGCTCTCTTTTTGTTCGGTGGCGAGGTGCTCCGGGGATTCAGCCTCGCGCTGGTAATCGGCATCTTAATCGGGACGTATTCGTCGATCGCGATTGCCGCTCCCATCCTGGTGGCCTACCAGGATTGGCGTATGCAAAAAGGCAAGCGTCCGGTGGCCCCGCCTGGCAAAGCTAGGTAAGTTACCCGATGGCATCATTGAAATCATTAGGTTAGCCCTATCTAGTAGGATTGAAGAGGGTTTGCTTGCCGCGCCTTTGGCCACAAGAATTCTCGCGGGCGCGAGCAGAAACTGGGAGCAAGGAAGAAGCGCTCGGTGTCTAAGCATTCGTAGGGGTCTGAAGAATTTGGGAGAATCGCCATGTTTGAAGACAGCCTTATAGAATCCGGCGGCAAACTGAAAACCAAGCGGGGATGGACGTCGATTATTTCATTCGCCATCCAGATCGGGATTGTCGGAGTCATGATCCTGATTCCGCTGATCTTTACCGAAGCCCTGCCGACCAAGCAGATGATGACGTTTCTGGTAGCGCCTCCGCCGCCACCTCCACCACCTCCGCCGCCAGCCGCCGCTCCCGTCAAAATCGTGAAGCAAATCCAGACCGATATCGTGAACGGCGAGCTGCGCACGCCGACCAAGATTCCAAAGAAAATCCAGATGATCAAAGAGGACGAGGCTCCTCCGCCGACTATGGCGTCGACGGGCGTCGTGGGCGGCGTTCCGGGTGGCGTTCCGGGTGGCTCGATGGGCGGCGTTATTGGCAGCGTGTTGAGTTCAACTCCGGTCGCGGTTCCGAAGATTGCCACGCCGCAGCGAGTGCGAGTGTCGTCGGGCGTACAATCGGGGCTCTTGGTCCGCAAAGTTCCGCCGTCATATCCACCTCTGGCGCGCCAGGCCCGCATTCAGGGTACCGTGATCCTGCAAGCGCAGATCAGCAAGGAAGGTAACATCGAGAACCTGCAATTGGTCAGCGGGCATCCGATGCTGGCTCCGGCAGCGATCGAAGCCGTGAAGCAGTGGAAGTACAAACCATACCTGCTGAATGGAGAGCCTGTTGAAGTTGAAACACAGGTACAGGTGAACTTTACGCTGGCTGGGGGCTAGAAACTAGAAACTGCGGGCGCCTTCGGCCTGTAGGGCAGCCGAGACGGGTCTCCCCACATCTGAGAGGGAAGATGTTTCATCTGTACGACTCGTGGCTCGCACAGCTTTCGGTACGATTGGTTACGGTATTGAATTCGTGACCAGCGGTTGGCACCTCTAAGCGCATCAAAGTGTCAAAGTAAAGAAGAGAGTTTCCCTAGGAGGAAAAGCAACTCATGTTTGCACTTCACGTAGCAGCACCTGTTCTCAGTCACGTATCGGCTGCGGCCACCTGGGTAGTCCAGGAAGGCGGCGGCGCCATGGCGACCGATCCCCTAGGCCTGTGGAAGGCAATGGGATGGGTTGCACGCACGGTCGTTATCATTCTCTTCATCATGTCCGGATGGTCCATCGGCGTGATGATCGACCGCTGGATGGCCTACAGCGCGGCCCGAAAGCAGTCACGTGCGTTCGCTCCGGCAGTCGCCGGCGCGCTGCGTGACGGCCGCATCGACGAAGCCATCAAAGTCGCCGAGCGCAACAAGAAGAGCCATCTGGCCAAGGTTGTCACTGCCGGCCTGATGGAATTTAAGGCCCACCAGGACTCCCCGGGCGCAATCCCTGGCGAAACCATCGAGGCCTCGAAGCGCGCTCTGGAGCGCACCGAAGCCATCGTCCACGCCGAATTGAAGCGCGGATTGGGCGGCCTCGCCACCATCGGTTCGACAGCCCCGTTCGTTGGGCTGTTCGGCACGGTGATGGGCATTCTGAACGCCTTCATCGGCATCAACAACTCGAAAGCTACCGGTCTGGCGGCGGTCGCCGGCGGTATCGCGGAAGCGCTGGTTACGACGGCCATCGGTCTGCTCGTCGCCATCCCCGCCGTGATGATGTTCAACTATCTCACGGGTCGCGTGGAAGCGTTCGACGTCGAGATGGACAACTCGTCAAGCGAACTCATCGACTACTTCCTGAAGAAGCGCGGCGACCGCCGCTAAATCCCACACTCTCGCGCGAGCGAGGGATGGGCGCCACTGCTCTGAGTTGCTTGTCCGGCGCTGGAACAATCCAGCGCCGGGCCTCCTAACCTAAGGCAGAGCGGGCGTGGATGCGCGGGAGACATTGACTATGGCATTAGCGAAGAGAGACGAAGGATCGAAGGTCAGTTCGGAAATCAACGTCACGCCGATGGTGGACGTGATGCTGGTACTGCTGATCATATTCATGGTGGTCACGCCCATGTTGCAGAAAGGCATCAGCGTGGACATGGCCAAAGTTAACAACCCGGAGCAGATGCCGGACGCAGATAAGGAAGACGCACTGCTGGTCTCCATTACGCGCGACGGTAAAGTCTACTTCGGCAGCGAACAGATCCAGGACGTCGACAATCTCACCAGCAAAGTCAAGGACCGTCTGTCGAACAAAGCGGACAAGCGCGTTTATGTGAAAGCTGACATGCGCACCCGATTCGGCGGCGTCGTAAAAGTGGTGGATAGCGTCCGCGCTGCGGGCGTTGACGATCTGGGCTTGCTGACGGAACAGAAGAAGACTAATACTCCGCCGCCACCTCCACCTACGGCTGGGCAATAGAGGAGAACGACTATGGGAATGAGTCTTGGCTCGAAAGGCGGGCAGAGCGCGAACATCAACGTGACGCCGCTCATCGACGTGCTGCTGGTGCTGTTGATCATCTTCATGGTGATTTCGCCGGTGACGCCGAAGGGATTGGATGCGCTGGTTCCGCAGCCGCCGCCGCCGAATGCGCCGAAAAACAATACGCCCGACCGCACGATCGTCGTGCAGTTAATTGATCGTGGCCCCGGTTCGGAGCCGGGCGTGAAGATCAACGACGAAGACGCGACCTGGGACAACCTCCAGGGCCGTCTGACCGACATCTACAAGCAGCGCGCGGAAAAAGTGATGTTCGTGAAGGGAGACGATTCGATTCCCTTCGCAAACGTTGCCAATGTAATTGATATCGCACACGCCGCTGGCGTGGACAAGGTCGGTCTGATTACCGCGAAGATTGAAGCGGGCAGCTAGACTGTCCGCCGCTTAACGCGTGGAGCAAGATCAACTCCCATCCTGATCGCAACACATGGTCAGGATGGGGCATCTGTTTCCGTGCTGTCCTGGCTCCTCTTGTCAAACCGTTGTCTCTGGGCCTAGGATGCTGTGGCGAGGGAGACTTATACCGCAATGAATAAAACGTTAAGACTGCTGACGATGGCGGCAGTGCTGCTGGCCCTGTTCTCATCCCTGGGATGCGACAAGCTGCGGGCCCGCGACCAACTCAACAAGGGCGTGAAGTCCTACAAAGACAATCACTACGAAGAAGCGATTGACCATTTCCAGCAGGCCGTGCATCTTGATCCGAGCCTGATGAACGCCCGCATGTATCTCGCGACCGCTTTTGTGTCGCAATACATCCCCGGTGTGGATTCGCCCGATAATCTGCGCACTGCGCAGTCGGCAATTGACGAGTATCAGAAGGTGATTGATTCGAATCCCTCACGTGAGCAGAAGGTGAATAGCGCGAAGGGCATCGCGTATCTTTATTTGAACATGAAGAAGTGGGATGACGCCAAGAAGTATTACCGTATGGCGTCAGACTCGGATCCGAACGATCCTGAACCCTACTACTCCATCGGCGTCATCGATTGGACCGCCTGCTACCAGCCTCGTATGGAAGAACGTGCCAAGCTGGGCCTCAAACCTGAAGAGCATTTGAGCGCGAAAAACAAAGATCAAAAGAAAGCCTGCGACGAACTTAGGGAAAAGAACGGTCCAGCGATCCAGGAAGGCATCGACAGCCTCAACAAGGCGATTTCGCTGCGTCCGGACTATGATGACGCGATGGCATACATGAACCTCATGTATCGCGAACGTGCCGACGTCGAATGCGAAGACGAAGCCGCCCGCGCCGCCGACCTCAAGGAGGCCGATGGTTGGGTAGACAAGACGCTCGCCACCAAAAAAGCGAAAGCGGAGAAAGCAGCGCAAAACCAGGCTGGTGGGATTACGACGGACAGTCCGAAATAAGACGCATTATTCGCATCCTTGGCCTCCCGCGTGAGCGAGGGGCTTTTTGTTTTTCTGATCTTACTGCTTGCTGTAGAGGCGAACTTCAACTCTGGCAAATTCCCAACGCTGCACCTTAGGGGAAGCTTCCGGCAAGACTTGCGACAGCATCACGGTCGTCGGATCCGGCTGCCCCGCCGGCCCGTTGTTCATTAGCATGATCCAGATACGCGGATGAGCGGCCGTCGCTGATCGAACGAAGTCAGGTGTAGGTTTGCCCGTAAAATCGCGATAGTCGAGCCCCGGGCCATGTTCAGGAAAGAGAATCTCCGGGCCGAATGGTCCGGCGAATGTTGGATCGGCTGTGTTTTGACCGGCGCGGAGGGTTCGGAAGAACTCATAGGGCACTCGTGCTTCAGCGATGTGGAACAGAATGCCATCGCCGGGCGCTGCATGGTCGAGAATGAAGTTGACGACGGCACCCGAGGCATCGCGTTCATCATCGAAGTCGTGGGCATAAACGAACGGCACGTGCCGAGCTGAAAGGACCAGCACGACGGCTACAATCGCGGCGCCTATCCATGCGGGACGAATGCTGCCGAGGCCGGCGGCCGTCAGGACCAGCAGCGCCGGAATGCAGAAGATCATGTAGCGGGGCAGGAAAACAGGTCGCGCGAATGACAGCAAAACCGTAAGCGCCACCGGAAACAGCAGCCAGATGAGAAGAAAATGAACTCGCCACACTTCCCAATCGCGGCTGCGAACAAAGATATTTCTCTTCAGCATTATCAGCGCGACGACCGCCGCCGCGAAATAGACGATTGGCAGACCATTGGTGAAATCCGAGGCGAAATTAAGCAGCGAGGCAATTCCCGGTCGCGGAATCCACTTGATTGGCCCAGCGCCAGTCTTGGCGACAAAGATCAGCAGAGGCGATACAGCAATGCCGATGGCTATCCATGCCCGGCGGAGTTGACGTGAAATATCCGGATTGGAATCCTCGAGCGCCTGTTCAGGAATGCCTCCCCAGCGAAGGGCAAGCCATTGTGCCGCGATCAGCAATACGGCGTAGAGATGCGCATAGACTGCCAGGATGCTGACAGCAACGTAAACGGTCCGATTGCGTTGAATGGGGTGCTTCAGAAAGGCGATGAGAAATCCCGACGAGAGCGTCGCCAATAAAACCAACAACGAATAGCTTCGTGCTTCCTGTGCATAACGGATGTCGAAGGCATTAACAGCGATAAACGCGGTAGCGATCAACGCGACGCGCCGGTCGTAAAGCAAGTGCGCCATCCAGTAGACGGTGGGCAAAGCGGCGGCGGAGATGACAAGCGACAGGGTGCGTATGAAAAATGGACTTTGCCCAAAATGCAGCCATCCACGAAGCATCACGTAATACAGCGACATGTTCGCTTCCCGCCACCAGAGCAGATGCAGAAAGTTTTTCCAATCGATGCGTGTAACTTCGGCGCTGAAACATTCGTCGAACCAGAACGGTTTGCAGGCGAGACAATGTACACGCAGGGCGACGCCTGCGATGAAAATGAGAAGGAGCGCCAGCCAGTGAATCAATCCTGCGGATAGCGGCGGTGAAATGGGAACCTTTGCCGTTGGTTTCACAACGGCTTCCGATGGCTGCATGCTTGACGTTTCCAGATCATACTATGCCGCAAAGCCCGGGGCTAAAACCGGATTCCAGTAGGGCTCTTGACGCGGCCCTTTAACGGCCGCTCGTCCACGGCAGCAGACTCCTATGCCGCACCCTGCGACCAAGCGTTGCCTCAAGTAGAATGTTCAGCTTGACTCCAGCAGCGAGTTAACATCGCGAACTTCATGTTCAATAAGATACTCATCGCGAACCGGGGCGAGATTGCAGTCCGGGTGATCCGTGCATGTCACGAGATGGGGATCACCGCCGTTGCCGTGTACTCGGAAGTGGACCGCGCATCCCTTCATGTGCGCAAAGCGGACGAGGCCTATCCGATCGGCGCTGCTCCGGCATCGGAATCGTACCTCAACATCCAGAAAATCCTTGATGTGGCAGCCCGATCGGGAGCGGACGCCATTCATCCCGGCTACGGATTTCTCTCGGAGAACGCGAAATTCGCGCGCGCCTGTGCCGAGGCAGAAGTGAAATTCATTGGTCCTCCAGCTTCGGCCATGGAGGCGATGGGATCGAAGACAAGGGCGCGGCAGGCGATGGAGCGCGCGGGCGTGCCGTTCGTTCCGGGAACATCTCGTGGACTTGAGTCACTCGAACAGGCGGAGCAGGTTACCGCGCGCATTGGCTATCCGATCATGTTGAAAGCCGCGGCGGGCGGCGGCGGAAAGGGTATGAGGCTGGTTCTTGCGCGAGAAGATTTGAAGTCGGCACTCGACAGCGCGCGCAGCGAGGCCGAACGCGCGTTTGGAGATAGCGAAGTTTACATCGAGAAGGCGATCGTCAATCCGCGGCACATTGAGATGCAGGTCTTGGCTGACGAACACGGGAACACCGTGTATCTCGGCGAGCGCGAGTGTTCATTGCAGCGCAGGCACCAGAAAGTGCTGGAAGAAGCGCCATCGCCGGTTGTGGGTCCTGACATGCGGCGGCGAATGGGCGAGGTTGCCGTACGGGTAGCGCAAGCCGCCGGATACACGAATGCCGGCACCGTCGAGTTCCTTGTAGACCGGGAGAAGAATTTCTATTTCCTTGAGATGAACACGCGCTTGCAAGTGGAGCATCCGGTGACGGAGCTGATTACGGGGCTCGATCTGGTGCAGTTACAGATTCGAATCGCGAATGGAGAACGTCTGCCGTTTGGGCAGCAAGATATTTCTATCCGCGGACACGCCATCGAATGTCGAATCTATGCCGAGGATCCCGACAACAACTACTTCCCCAGTCCAGGCGAGATCACGTTGTTGTTGTCGCCCTCAGGCCCGGGCATTCGCCTTGATGAGGGCGTGTATGAGCGATGGAAGGTGCCGCTGGACTACGATCCGTTACTTGCCAAGCTGATCGGCTACGGATCGGATCGCGAACAGGCGATTGGCCGATTGGAGCGCGCTCTGGGAGAATATTTTGTCGGCGGAATCAAGACGAACATCTCGCTGTTCCGAAAAATTCTTAGCAACGAAGACTTCCGTGCGACGAAGTTCGACACAGGATTTCTTGACAGGATCTTAAAGCAGAAAAGCGACACTCAGCCGCTTGGAGATCCGCAAGAAACGGAGGCAGCGGTGGTAGCAGCCGGGATGTTTGCTGCTTTTGGTTCGACTGGTGCTGGACCGGCGGAGCAGGCGGGTTCAGCGGCTAGCCCCAGCAATATCATCTCAAGCTGGAAGAATGCGGCGAGGCGAGAATCGCTTCAGTGAATCGGCCCCATTTCCAGCTGTCTTTCAATGACTTACGATATCGCCATTGACGGGAAGAATTACCGGCTTGAACTCGAGCGGGTTGACGGGCAATGGGCCTGTCTCGTCGACGGTCATGCCATCGAAGTCGATGCCGTCCTTCTACGCCCGAGTGTACTTTCTCTTCGCATCGGCGACCGCTCATACGAAGTGAAATGCGATCGCGTTGCCGGGGAGTTACAGATTTTCGTAGGAGATCGCCGGTTCACCGCGGAAGTACGCGATCCTCGCTCGCTCCGCGGACGCATTCGAGCCGCCGATGAACATGGCCCGAAGAAATTGACCGCTCCGATGCCAGGCAAAGTGGTCCGCGTGCTCGTCAGTCAGGGAAGCGAAATTGAAGCCGGCGCGGGAGTAGTGGTAGTGGAAGCGATGAAGATGCAGAACGAAGTGAAATCGCCGAAGAAAGGTACAGTTCGGAAGATTTTGGTGAACGAAGGCACAGCAGTGAACGCCGGAGACGTGCTTGCGATTGTCGAGTGAATCGAAAGCCTATGTGATCTAACGCCTCGCTTATTTTTCCAGTCCGTTTCTATCGAGCACCTGCTTCGCGTAGTAGTTCTCGACTTTTGCTGTGTCCCGCAATACTTCGTAATAGGCTGCCTTCAACAATTGGTCGCGGCGGTCGCGCAGTTGCGAGCGGATCGCCTGCTGCACCCGCGGGTCAGACAATTCGCGTTGCCCCGCTGGCTCTTTGGCGACAACCTTCACGATTCGGAACCCCATGGCCTGTCTGCTCGACGGGGGGACCACCGCAATGATCGGGCTGTATTGGCCCGGTTTCAGCTTCAGGACTGCTTCACGTGTTGCCGAATCTGTTTGTTTCAGGCCAGATTCCGGGACGGTGCCCAGGTCCCCGCCATTGCCGGAGGTTTGCGGATCTTCGGAGTATTTCATCGCCAGGGTCCCGAAATCGTCGCCGCTATCCAGACGGTTGGCGATCATCTGAATCTTCTTCCGCGCATCGGCCTCGTTCTGCGCCTTGTCGTTCTGGTTGTGGGCCTGAGGATCGGGGGCCGAAGTTACCATGATCTGCGCAAGATGGTACTGTGGCTCGATTAGGTTGAACTCTGCTTTGTGCGTGTTGTAGTAATCGCTGATGTCCTGATCGGTTACGTTGATCTTCGACACGACTTCTTTGTTCAGGACCTTCTCTTCAGTTATCGAGCGCCGGATGTCGCGCTTGTAATCAGCCTCAGTGATCTTCTGGTCCTTAAGCCGCTTGTTGAATTCTTCCTGGGTGAACGGCGACTTGACGTCATTCAACTTGCGGTCAACTTCCTCATCTGTGGCCAGGAGTCCCAGCTTTTCTGCGCGGCGCATCAGGATCTCGTCATCGATCAGCTGATGAAGGATGTTCAGCCGCAAGGCGGTCGCTTGTTCTCCCGTGGGCGGCTGCTGTGCCGAAGCGAGCTGCGTTTGATAGTACTTATCTACGTCGGATCGAAAAATCTTGCGGCCGTCGACCGTGGCCATGACATCGCCGCTGGGTTGGGAATTGCACCCAGCCAGCGCCAAGAGCAGGACGAGCGGGACGAACCCGTAGAAACCCCGGGTGAAAGGGAAGTTTTCTTTCAAGGATGTTCTCCGTTACTGACCGATCAGAAGACTGGCGCCTTTTAACGACGCGTAGACGCTGTTCTTACTTGGATGCAGGCGCGGGTGCCGATGGAATGCGCTGCGGCACCGGCTGGCCTGCATCTTTCAGAGCGGCGTCCAGGGCTGCGCGAAGCTGGTTGACGGGAACCGCCCCGTCAAGTTTTTGCCCGTTGATGAACAACGTCGGCGTGCCATTTACTCCCAGGCCTTCGGCCTCTTTCATGGAGGCGCGCACTCCGTCCTCATTTTGAGCCTTGAAGCACGCTTGCAACTTCGGTACATCCAAATTGTGCTTCTGGCCCTGTAGCATCGCGATTTTGTCGATAGCTTCGAAGCGGTCATTGGGCGATTTCTGGGCATCGACATCCTGCTTGCTGGCATGAATCTGGTCAGCAAAATCCCAATAGGCGTCGTTGTTCTGGCCGGCCAGGCAATTCGCGTCCACTGCCGCGTGGACGGCCCAGGGATGGATTTCTATTAGCGGATAGTCTTTGTAGATGAACGTTACGCGGTCGCCATATTCCTTGAGAATCTCAGGAAACAGTGTTCGGTGCATGCTGGCGCAATAGGGACACTCGAAGTCGTCGAAGTTGACAACAACCACTTTGGCTTGCTTCGCCCCGCGCACCGGCCGGCCGCTAACGTCAATCTTTTTCATCGTTTCGGCGAATGGGTCCTTGGTCAGGTCAAATTTGGTCACTCGCAGCATGGTGTTGCGGTCCTGCGAGATGAGGAACTTGTAGTCCTTGGCGCCGCCGTTACCGCCATCGATGTTCACCGTGACGGTGTCGTATCCGGGCACGTCGCTTGAAGGTGTGATCGAGCCCACGACAACTTTGACCTCCGACGGGACGGAGTAGAAAGACCGCACCTGATGTTCGATTTTCCGAGCAACGTCAGGAGGAGCAGATTGCGCCACACAGCCCAGGCAAATTGCGAGCAAAACAAGAAAAGAACGTCGAATTAGGATCACCAGAAACCGCCTCAGCATCACTAAGTTACCGCTCGATTATCTCATAGAGCGGGCGCTGGCCCGCGCGGAACGGCCCGTGGGAGCATTCAACTCACGCGCCCAAGTTGCTCTGCGGGAAGAAGCGCATTCATGGAGCCGGAGCGGAATCCTTCCAGATCGAGGGTGACAAACTTGAATCCGAGTTGCTTGAAAATCGCGCTGAACTCGGCTGCCATGGCAGTATCGAGTGCGCGATTCAATTCTTCGCGGGCGATCTCGATGCGAACGATATCTCCATGATGGCGAACCCGGAACTGGCGGAAGCCGAGGGCCCGAACCGCCTCCTCGCCGCGTTCCACCACTTCGAGGGCTTCCCGTGTGACCGGGCGTCCGTACTCGATTCGCGAAGAAAGGCAGGCGGAGGCGGGTTTGTCCCAGATTCGTAGCCCGGCTCGGTGCGCGAGATCGCGAATTTCCCGCTTGGTCAGACCTGCCTTCAGAAGTGGCGTAGCGACATGATGCAGCTTTGCCGCCCGCTGGCCGGGACGGAAGTCGCCCTGATCGTCGAGGTTAACTCCATAGGCAATCGTGTCAAAGTGACGCGCCGCGCGAAGATTGTCCATTACGGAGAAGAGTTCGTCCTTACACTGAAAGCAGCGCTGCCCATCGTTACGGGCATATTCGGGACGATCGAGTTCAGAAGTGGAGATGACCTCGATCGGAATCCCCCGCTCGTCGGCAAAAGCGAGTGCATCTGTGAGCTGCGTACGGGCGAGGCTAGGGGAGTCGGCGATCACCGCGAGCATGTTGCTGCCAAGCACGCGATGAGCGATCCAGGCAAGATACGCGGAATCAACGCCGCCCGAGTAGGCGACCAAAAGCCGGCGAAATCCGCGTAGTTCCGCTTCGAGAACGGACGCCTTTCCGCTAATGTTTTCGGCTGATCCCACTCCCATATCCTACCAGCCCAGCGTTAATACAGCCGTTCCTGTTTCCTGAGATTCCCGAATGAGCCGATATTAGCCAGACTGAATGTGAAGCGGAACAAGTTCTCGTTGCGAACATTGGCGATGGCGTAGCGGCGGTATTCCAGCGTCACTCCGCAACAATCCCAGTTATAGGTGGTCTGGGCCGTGCTGAACTGCAACTGCTTCGTCTCCGCGTCAAAACCGAAGCTGCTGGCTGCGCTCAATCCCCGCTTGGTGAGACTTCCGTAGCCGAGGGCCACGCGAAATTGCTGGAATTTGCACGTGGGCTGGCTGGCCGTCGTGGTGGTCGAGGCTCCGCAGAAGCCCTCGCTGGCGGTGGGAGGGTTGGTGATGGTCTGCGGAATCTGGAGGAACGCATCGCCCGCGCCAACGGTGAATGGTCCGGCGTTGTAATTGAACAGCAGCGTGCTCGCATTGATGCGGCTCAACTGGAAGTCGTAGTCGAGGTCCCATTCGGTGTCGGTGTGGCTGCCTGTCGCCACGCGGAAGCGGGATATCAGGGGCGACAGATGGCGGGGCTGTGTGATGAACGCAATGCCGGTCAGATCTTCGGTCGTTGTGAAGACGTTGCGCTGGCCAGGCAAAAGGGCTCCGCCAAAGGTGGGATCGAGGAAATATTTCTGGGCAACTTCCCAGGTGGCAACCTCTCTTACATCCGGTCCAGGAGTGCAGGGCTGATCTTGCAGAATGCTTGTGCGCTGCCATGGCACCGTTTGTTCCGGCGCAGTTGCGCCCACCGCGAGGCTGGTCATAGGTGTATCGCATTCCTCAATCGACGATGGTGGACGTTTTGCGTATAGGCGCGTCACAAATCCATACTGGAGTTCGTGCGTGTCGCTGAGAATGTCGCGCTCATCGAAATGCAGCACATTGGCGAAGTCGTTTACGCCCGTCACATAGCGATACACGACTCGCGGCTCGATGACGTGCTTCCATTTCCGTCCAAGGAATTGCCGGTCGAAGATTTTTTCCAATACCGGTGGACGAACTTCCACGGATGTTTCCAGCGCCTGGCGGTTGGTCGGATCGTTGAGCGCAACGCCGTTCACGAAGCGCTCGGTGTAATAAGTCTCGTGAAGCGTAAGCGCCGGGCGAACGGACCAACCGAAAAAGTGCATAGGCAGAGAAATTTCCGGGTTTAGATCGAAACGGCCCAGCAGGCTGCTTGTATGGAACCCGGGCTCGCTGCGTGACAGGCCTGCGAGGGACCCGTCGACTGACCAGAAAAAAGGAGAGCGTCCGAGCTGCTGGTCCACGCTCGAAGCATCCACACTGGGCGTATGCAGAATGCGGATTGAATCGAAGGCCGGTGGATTCGAAAGAGTGCCGTCAGCGTTGGTAGTCTGAAAGAAGTTCTGATAACGCTCCACCATGCCGCCCAAAGAGAAGCCTTTGTAGATCTTCGACAGGAAAAGTTGGGATTTGACCTCCGAATTCACCGCCTGGGTGAAAACGTCGTTGAAGGCCAGACGGAAGAGGAACGAACTCAAATAGTCCACATTAGAAACCGCGCGGATGCCCCCGAGATTGCCCTCGGCATTAAGGCGCGCCTCCTGGCCGCCTTCGCGCAGGATTTGGGGACCGGAGCTGGTGTTGACCTCGATGCCGCGGTCGTTCACCCCGAAGAAATTCAAGTCAATATATGAAGTGTCGCTGGGACGGGCGCGGAATTCTCCGCGCTGCGAGAATCCACGTTTCGACAGATATTGCGCCCCGAGGGTCGCATCCACGCTGCGATTGATGGCCCAGTAGAATTCGTCGCCGATTTCGTTGCCATTGGTGTTTGAGCGGCCTGCGGTAGGAATCAGGAAGCCGGAGTGTCGGGCTTCGTGGGAGACTGGATGCGTCGCATACGGAAAATAGAAGATAGGAATACCATGCAAAAGAAAATCGCTGTGATAGATGCTGGCGTTGCCTCCGACGTCCACCACAATCTTGCGGGCGTCGAACTTCCAGTTCGGATGCGGGAGTTCGCAGGTGGTGATGCTGCCGTCGTAAACCACGTAGCGGTCGGAACTGGTCTTCTCGACGCGTTTCCCGTTAAATGCAAAGGGCGCAGTCGAAGTCAGGATGACTCGATTCCCCTGAAAGCGAAGCCCGGTAGTGGCCGTCACGTCATAGAAGCGGCCGGTCTCGGCGGTCAGGTTGTAGTTGCCGTGGCTGGCCTTGATGTGATCGTCGTTGGGGCCGCCGTCAATGGTGAAATGGCCGTTCGCTACCGCCTCACCGCTTACCGAGTTGTAAGTCACTTCATCGGCGCGAAGCACATAGGTGCGGTAGTGGATTTCGACATTGCCGCGAAGTTTGTAAAGATCGCCGTCTTTTTCCTGCTGATCGGCGCAGATCGTGGTGAACTCGTCTCGTTGGGCGGCCTGCGTGGAGCAAGGGGTGGCAGTTGGCCTATCGGAAGTTTTCAGGGATGTTTGCTGTTGAAAGAAGCGTTTTTCCGGCCCTGAATTGGAATGCAACTCGCTGGTTACTACCGCAGGCGCGGGAAGCTGATGACAAAGAAACAGCGCCGTGATAAGGAATCTAGTGCGCGAAGTCATCGGAAAAAAATTAACGGAAGACGGCCGTCCATAGCAGGCGTGCCCTTTTGTATTTTTCGTCGCGGCACCGTGAAGTTAGCATGCCGCTGCCTGCAAGGAAAAGTAACGACAAGGGCTAGGATTGCCCTTCGTTCTTTTGCGGTTGCACGACTGAAATCTGACAGTACAAAATCACGGGACTGTTTTTCATGAATTGTTCGAAGTGTGGTGAAGTATGCCGTTGTTCGATGGAGCCTCCTTCCTCAACCTCGCCCGCAGATGATGCATCGTCCGCGCCCGCAACGACTTCTGAAATTGCGCTTGGTGCCGATGAAGGAACGGGTTGGCGGGATGAGCTTTCGGAGCGCTTGAACCGCTATCGAGAGCGGCGTAAGGCGCCACCGCCGAGGTATCCATCCTTGCGCCTGCCATTTGAGCCAGTCGAAGCACGCAGCAGCGCGGTTCATTTGCCAGAATCGCCTCTCTTCCCGACATTTGAGCCGGTTTCGAGTTATGCGTTGGCCCTTGATGGCATGCATGCAAGTGCCGATTTGCAAGAGTCGTCTCAACCTGGTGAATCCACGATTGAGGTGAGTCGGCCGTATCCAAGCGCGCATACCAGTGCGAAAATCATTGAGTTTCCCCGGTTTGCCTGGGCGCCTCCGTCTCCTCCACCGGATCAGTTAGCTGGACCGGTCGGAGAGCAATTGCGAATTCTGGAAGTTCCAGAAGTTGCTCCCCTTCCCCCGGCGCTTGGGGGTATAACAATCGAGACAGCCGAAAAAGAGGAAGCTGAAAAACGGCCAGGGATAGATATCCCTTTGCAAAGCGCCCCTCTGGGACGGCGGCTCGTGGCTTTCTCGATTGATGGACTCATAGTCGTGGCCGCGTCGGCACTGTTTGGGTTCATTTTCTGGAAAGTCGCCGCAGTTCGTCCGCCGCAAATCCAGGTTCTCGTGCTCTCCGCGGCTTTTGTTTGCCTATTCTGGGCTGCCTATCAATACCTACTACTTGTTTATTCAGGCAGCACTCCCGGCCTGCGGGTTGCCAAACTCGAATTGAGTCGCTTCGATGGTTCTTGCACCACCCGCTCGATGCGGCGCTGGCGGGTGCTGGCGTCTTACCTTTCTGCGGCGTCTCTCGGCATGGGCTATGCATGGGTTTTCCTCGACGAAGACGTTCTCTGCTGGCACGACCGGATCACGCGCACTTACCTTGCGCCGCGGAAATAGTTTCCCTGAGCGGCTTCCTGCCAGATGGCTTTGATGCACGGCGCATCCTTTGATACGCTACGCACGCCATGCATAGGTCTCTGTCAGTTGTTTTTCTCCTCGCCTCCGCTTTCGCTTTCGCCCAAAACCTGAAGCCGGTTGCCGAGCGAGTTGCCGCGCAGAACGCATTGTTTGACGAGCGGTACGAAACCGATCTCCGCAATTTTCCCGAGCGCGCGACCGCGTACGGCGACTATCGATATAACGACCGGCTCAACGACTATTCTCCCGACGGCATCATGCGACGCCACCGTGAGGACCAAACTTTCCTCCAGCAGCTTCGGGCCATCCCGACCAGGGATTTCTCCGACCAGGACCAGCTTTCGCACGACCTCATGGTTCGTATCATCGAACAGCGGAACGCCGACTTCGACCTCAAAGAATACGAGATGCCGATCAACACTCAGTCCGGCATTCACTTCAGCCTTGCAGATCTGCCCTTGGCTGTGCCTCTCGATTCGGTCAACCACTATGAGGATTACATCGCAAGACTTCATCAAATTCCGCGCGCGTTGAGCCAGGAGACCGAGGTCCTGCGCGCCGGCATGAAAGACAAGCTCATGCCGGTAAAGTTTCTAGCCGAAAAGATTCCAGGGCAGTGCGAGGGAATCATTGCCGCCGATCCCTTCTTGCTGCCAACGAAAAAATACCCGCCAAGCATATCTGCCGAGGACCAGAGACGATTAACCAAAGAAATCACGGACACTATTAATACCGATGTGTTGCCGGCCTACAAGAAGTTCGAGGAGTTCGCCCGCAATGAATATGCGCCCCAGGGCCGGACTACGCTAGCGATTACCTCGCTCCCTGATGGCCAGAAGCGATACGAAAATGACATCTATAGCCGAACCACGACGCACATGACGGCAGAGGAAATTCATCAGCTCGGCCTGCGAGAGATTGACCGTATCGAGGCGGAGATGACTGAGGTCGCCAAGCGAGCGGGCTTCGCCGACCTGGCGTCTTTTCGGGAATCGTTGAAGAACGATCCGAAATACAAGCCGAAGTCGGCCGAGCAGATTCTCGACGATTTCGGCCGCTATATCTCACAAATGGAAAAGAAACTTCCGGAGTTGTTTACGTTGTTGCCGAAATCTCCGGTCACGGTGGAAGCGATTCCGGAATTTCAAGCCAGCGCGATGACCCACTACATGACCGGGACCCCGGACGGCAAGCGTCCGGGCCGTGTTGTTGTCGCGGTTTCCAACTTCGCTGAGCGCTCGCTGATCGACGACGAAGCTGTTGCCTACCACGAGGGCGTGCCCGGGCATCACTTGCAGCTTTCCGTTCAGCAGCAGCTTGAGGGTCTGCCAAAGTTCCGGTTGCATAATCTGGGATTCAACGCCTATGTCGAAGGATGGGCGCTCTATGCCGAGCAACTTGGCAAGGAGGTCGGCTTCTATCAGGATCCGGCTTCGGATTACGGTCGCCTGGCGTCCGAACTCTTCCGTGCGGTGCGCCTCGTCGTAGATACAGGCATCCACGCCAAAGGATGGAGCCGCGATCAGGTTGTCGAATTCTTCCGCAAGTCTGGAGCCGTGGACGAGCCCACGATTCAGACTGAAACCGACCGCTATATCTCATGGCCTGCGCAGGCGCTGAGCTACAAGTTGGGTCAACTCAAATTCCGCGAACTTCGCGACCGCGCCCAGAAAGAATTGGGACCGAAGTTCGACCTGCGGAAGTTCCACGACGAGATGCTCGATGGCGGCACCCTTCCTCTCGATATGCTCGACGCGCGTACGAACCAGTGGATTGCGGAACAGAAAGCAAAATAAGAACTTGTGTTCATAAGACCGGCGTGGAATAACCGTGTGACGGCACGTGTGCTATCTTTTAATCTTCTGTTTAAGGGATTTCTCTGCACTCATCTTGAGCAATGTCCTCGCCTGAAGGAATAAAACCAGCGGTAAAGGTCTTCGTCGCCACCACGGTGATGTTGACCTTCATCTCTTTCTGGCGCGCCGCCGCCATCGTTCTTTCCGATCTGGCTTCCTCCGCCTATTACGCAGGCGGTGATGCCGAGAAGGTCATTGGCAAGAGCGCTCCCTGGTTCATCCTCGCGGTCATGCTGTTCAGTTACTGCGTCCGGGCTCTTTATATCGAGTCCAGCAGCATGTTTACCCGGGGAGGCGTCTACCGCGTGGTCAAAGAAGCCATGGGTGGAACGCTGGCCAAGTTTTCCGTGTCAGCCCTGCTCTTTGACTATGTCTTGACCGGTCCGATCAGCGCAGTCGTCGCCGGGCAGTATCTCGCTGGTTTCATTGAAGATCTGGCCAGGTACATCGGGCATCCCTTCGCGCATTTCCCGGAGAACGGTTTCGCCGCGGCCTTCGGAATCTTAGTCGCGATCTACTTCTGGTGGAAAAATACCCAGGGCATTCACGAGTCCAGCCAGAAAGCCGTGCAGATCATGATCATCACCACGGTGATGGTTGTGATTCTGATCATCTGGTGTTCGATTACGGTACTGCGGGTGCCGGTGCAATGGCCGCCAAGCCCGTTTTCCCCCGGAATCGTTCCCCTCAACGGCGAATCGCTGGGATGGCTTAACCACAGCTGGATCACCGACCTGAAGGCCGGGTCGAAGCTGCTGACGTTCCTGATCGTGTTTGTGGGCTTCGGCCACTCGGTGCTGGCCATGAGCGGCGAGGAGACGCTGGCCCAGGTCAACCGCGAGATTGCCCACCCCAAGCTCAAGAACCTTGAAAAAACCGGCCTGGTAATTTTTGTTTACAGCCTGATGTTCACCTCGTTGGTTTCGTTCTTCGCGGTGATGATCATCCCCGACGGCAAGCGATCAGCTTATTTCGGTAACCTGATTGGCGGGATCGCAGGCTATCTTGTCGGTCCGGAGTGGGCAAAGCTCATTTTCCACGGATTTGTCGTGCTGGTGGGTGTACTGATTCTTTCGGGAGCACAAAATACCTCGATCGTAGGCGCCAACGGTGTCCTTAACCGCGTTGCCGAGGATGGCGTGCTCACGTCCGCATTTCAAAAGCCGCATCCGCGTTTTGGTACGAGCTACCGCATCATAAATCTGATCGTGATCCTGCAGTTGCTGACGATCATTCTGACCAGGGGAAATGTATTTACTCTCGCGGGACTTTACGCGTTCGGCGTTGTCTGGAGCTTCGCCATGATGTCGCTGGCAGTACTTGTGCTCCGACACACGGAGCCGGGTGGGCGGCAATGGAAAGTCCCCGGAAACATTACAATCGGTCAGCGAGAGATTCCCGTCGGCGTGATCATTATTTCTGCTGTGCTGTTCACGACGGCCATCGTGAATCTTCTAACCAAGAAGCAGGCGACGATCGGTGGCGTCGCCTTCAGCATATTATTCTTTGTGGTGTTCACTTACTCTGAGCGCAAAGTTGCCAGGGAGCGTCAAGGGAAACCCGAGAGCCTCGACCAGTTTCGCGTATACGGCAATCAGGAACTCGGCAGTGGCGCCATGGGCGTACGCCCGGGAAACATTCTGGTAGCAGTACGCGACCCGCGTAATCTCTATTACCTGCGCCACATTCTGGGCCACACCAACACGACGAAGCAGGACGTGGTTGTAATGAGCGCGCGGCTCTACCATCGCGAATACACCTTGGGCGGCAACACGGTTTACGAAGCAACCCAGGTCTTTGATCACTACGAGCAGGAATTGTTTACGGCCGCTGTTGCGGTTGCGGAAAAGGAAGGTAAGCCGATTTCATTGCTCGTGGTGCCAGCCTCCGATGTTTTCGACGCGATCATGGTTACGGCGCAACGGCTTGATTCCAGTCGCGTGATCTGCGGCCTATCGAACAAACTCACCGCCGATGAGCAAGCCAAACTCACCGGAGACGCGTGGGAGCGGCTTTCTGAGCCCCGCCCTCGCCTTACCTTGGAGGTCTGCGCTCCAGACGGTTCAGTCAGGGAATATTCCCTTGGCCCTCACACTCCGCGCATGCGCGCGCAGGATGTCGAGTTGATGCACAAGCTGTGGCTCGAAATTACCGCCGACCCAAGATTTGCCGGTACACATCACTACCACGTTGTTGCGCTCGCGCTTGAAGAGCTACAACGTGAGTTGCACACCGACGAGCGTACGCTGCTCTTGCAAAAACTGCAGGAAGAAGTAAACCGCCCCAACCAGCAGTGAACCGATTTCACAAGAGGTTGTTATGGGTGCGAAATCGCAGGCGTCCGCCAACCGCGGGCAGTACACGCCTTGCCTGTTCGAGCGGTCGAATGAATCTGTCTAGTTCCGAAGGATACTTGCGAGAGAATCGCGCAGCGTCTTGAAGCGGAAGGGATAGCCGCTAGTCACCAATTTGTTTGGCTCGACGCGCTGACTGCCGAGAAGAACACTTTCTCCCATCTCGCCAAAAGCCACCTTCACTGCGAACGCGGGCAAAGGAAAAATTGCCGGACGCGACAGCACGCTGGCCAGTGTTTTCGTGAATTCTGCATTGGTCACCGGCTTCGGCGCCACCATGTTCACCGGCCCGTGCATAAGGTCGCTTCTCAGAATGTGATGGATTGCGCCGACCATATCTTGCAGGTCGATCCAACTCATCCATTGATGTCCGCTGCCTGCGCGGCCGCCGATGCCCAGCTTGAATGGCGTGAGCAGTTTCGCGAGCGCGCCGCCCTTGGAACTCAGCACGATTCCAGTGCGGATGTGAACGGTCTGTATGCCGGCATCGGCTGCGGGCTGCGTTGCGGCCTCCCATTCGCGGCAGACGTCGGATAGATATCCCTGCCCTGGCGCACTCGATTCGTTCAGCACTTCATCTCCGCGGTCGCCGTAGTACCCGATGGCGGAGCCACACATAAACATTTGCGGCTTGCGCCTGGCTTGTGCCAGCGCCAGGGCAAGGTGACGCGTGCCGATCACGCGGCTGTCGCGGATCTTTTTCTTTTTCTCGTCGGTCCAGCGGCTCACAATGCTCTCACCGGCCAGATGGATCACGGCATCGAAGCCGGAAACAGCTTCTCCCGTCAGAGGCTCTAACGGGTTCCATATGACCAGTTCTTCATCGTGCGGCGGTTGAGGCGATCCGCTGCGGGCGAGGCGCACGATCTGCGCACCGCTGTTTTTCAATGCCGGAAGCACCGCAGAGCCGATGAATCCGGAAGCCCCGCTTACCAGCACCCGAGCCATGCGGAGGCTGACCATTAGCTCACTCTAGCAGATGGAAGAGCCGCGAAAGTCACGGTCAGGGAAAGAGAAACTCGTGAATTTACTGAATGGAAAATTAGCTTCAACATTGTTGAACAACCAGGTCGTGTCCCTGGCGGGACGCCGAAACCCGCGCTGCTGCTAGGATGCGGAGTGATCAACGGGCTATAATCAAAACAGGCCCCTGCGTTTCCTCCCGGTCGTCCCAAAGTGTCCCGGTGCTATCGCGGGCTTATAATCCTGCATGGCGACGTTACGCCAACAGATCGCGACCACTACCCTCACGCTGACGAAGTTCCGCGATCTGATGAAGCGGATGCAGGAAAGCCGTCCCCACGACGATCTCACCATCGTCAAAAAAGGCTACGACTACTCTCTGAAACACCATGAAGGCCAGACGCGCGCTTCCGGCGAGCCTTACCTCGTGCATCCGCTGGAAGTGGCGTTAGTGCTGGCCGAAATGAAGATGGATCCGGTCGCTGTGACTGCCGGTCTGCTCCACGATTCGGTGGAAGACACCTCAGTCACAATTGAGGATATCCGCAAGGACTTCGGCGAGCAGGTGGCGCACATCGTCGAAGGCGTCACCAAGATCAGCAAGATTGACTTTGCCACCCGCGAAGAGCAGCAAGCCGAAAATCTGCGGAAGATGATGCTCGCGATGGTGGACGACATTCGCGTCGTTCTCATTAAACTGGCCGACCGTCTGCACAATATGCGCACGCTGGAGCACTTGCACCCCGACCGCCAGCGCAAGATCGCGGAAGAGACGCTGGAGATTTATGCTCCGATCGCCCATCGGCTCGGCATGGGCAAAATTCGCGGCGAATTAGAAGACTTAGGGTTCCGCTTCCTCGATCCGGTCGGTTACGAGCAAGTCGAAAAGGCAGTAAACGCCCGGCGCAAGCAGGGCGAAGCTTTCCTTGCGAAGACGCAGCAGATCATCTCCGGCAAGCTGAAAGAAGCGGGAATTCAGGCGAAAGTGGAGAGCCGCATCAAGCGCGTTTACAGCATTCACAAAAAATTGCAGAAGCAGCGCATTTCAGTCGACCAGGTCTATGATCTCTGCGCCATGCGCGTGATTACGCGTTCGCTGCAGGACTGCTATGCAGTGCTTGGCATTATTCACAACCTATGGCGGCCTGTGCCCGGACGCATCAAGGATTTCATCGCGATGCCCCGGCCAAATTTCTACCAGTCATTGCACACATCGGTAATCACCGAAGATGGTACGCCGTTTGAAATCCAGATTCGCACCGAAGAGATGCACAAGATGGCGGAGGAGGGGATTGCCGCTCACTGGAAATACAAAGACGGCCCGGTCTCCGCGCAAGATGAACAGCGTCTGGCCTGGCTACGACAAGTAGTTGAATGGCAACGCGATGTCAGCGATCCCAATGAGTTTCTTTCCACGCTGAAGGTCGATCTTTATCCGGAAGAGGTCTACACGTTTACCCCGAAGGGCAAGGTCGTCGTCCTGCCGCGCGATGCGACGCCGATTGACTTTGCGTATACGATCCACACCGAAGTAGGCCACACCTGCGTCGGAGCGAAAGTTAATGGACGCATGGTGCCACTGCGCCACAAGCTGAAATCGGGCGACATCGTCGAAATTCTGACGCAGTCTGGACACAAGCCCAGCCGCGACTGGCTTGGTCTGGTCAAGTCTTCGCGCTCGCGCAACAAAATCAAGCACTGGCTCAACGTTCATCAGCGTGAGCGCGCGATCGAAATCGGCCGCAAGCTGATCGAGAAAGAAGCGCGCAAATACCGTATCTCGTTGAAAGATATCAAGGACGACGATCTCGTGAAGGTTGCATCGGCCTATGGTCTGGGCAAGGCCGACGATCTCATGGCCGGGATCGGCTATGGAAAATATTCTGCGAGACAAGTGTTGGCGCGGCTCCTGCCCGCAGGCGCGACGCACTCCATTGCAGGGGACATCGAGTCGGAGGGCTTGACCTCAGAACCCGGGACGATTGCCAGTGTCGTCCGCCGCGTCTTCGGCGATCACAACGCCATTACGGTCCGCGGCCAGGGGGACATGCTGGTCTATCGTGCGCGCTGCTGCAATCCGATCCGCGGGGAAGGCATCGTCGGCTATATCACGCGGGGTAAAGGCGTCGCCGTGCACTCGGTCAGCTGCCCGAATGTCACGAATCTGCTTTACGAGCCTGAACGCAAGATCGATGTCGAATGGGCCCGCGATGAAACGACACCAACTGCGTATCCGGTAAAGCTCACCGTTTTCTGCGACGACAAGTTCGGCATGCTGAAGAGCATTACCGGCGTCATCGGCGATGCCAAGAGCAACATTCGCAACATCACCGCGCAAACGGCGAACAGCCAGGCCAGCGTCGAAGTTGTCCTCGACATCGCAGACTTGAAGCACCTTGAAGCAATCATCGTAGGCCTGCGAAAGATTTCCGGTGTACACGAAGTGCAGCGGCTGCAAAAAATCTGAGCGGTAGGCCTCACGCTTGACTAAGGTGTCGAAGCTGGAGCGACTTCCATGAAGGGAATGCTCGGCCTGTTTGGTGTGGCATTGATTTCATGCCTTCCTCAGGCTTCTGTGTCGAAAACGCTTTCTTGCGCATCTGAGAAACCTGATTGGAAGGTTTATGTCGATCACACTCACGGTTTCTGTTTTCAATATCCCGCTGCTTACAAACCGGAACCTGATACAACGAAGCGACACGGCATTCTTGTCATAGTGGCCGAAGGCGAGATTTTCATCTGGCTGGACAAACGACCCTTCAAAGAGGAGCGACTTGAAGAATTGAGTCGGTCTGGCAATCCCGCAGTGCCGCAGAAGATCGGCAAGTTGACGTTTTACTACAATGGCCCAGGTGGCGGGGGAGTCGACTACTCCGATGACTACCTTTTTGACTTGCGTGGGAGGATACTGCACATCGAATTCGATGGTCCATACATCCACGACAATCATCCCTCTGATGGGATAAAGAAGTTCGAGCCTGAATTGCTGGCGACGTTCCGAACATTCTAGGATCGGCCGCTTGTGACGATCAGCAATGAGTTTTGGGCTATGAGTTTTGGGCTGTGGTACTCTGTGCGGTCTGTGGTTTCGGTTTTACTGAAAGAACAGAACAACTGGAAACTCATCATGCGCGAAGTCATTTCTACCAAGAACGCTCCTCCAGCAGGCGGGCCCTACTCGCAGGCAATCAAAGCCAATGGATTCATCTTCGTCGCCGGGCAAATCGCCATTGATCCTGCAACAGGCGAGATCGGTACGGGCGATGTTCAGGCACAGGCCGAACAAATTCTGCGCAGCATTTCGGCGATTCTCCAGGCGGCGGGCAGCAGCCTTGCGAATGCGGTTCAGTCCAGAGTGTTCCTCAAAAACATGAATGACTTTGACGCTATGAATAAGATCTACACGAAGTTTTTCAGCAATGCGCCGCCAGCCCGCACGACCGTCGAGGTCGCGCGCTTGCCGAAAGATGTACTGATCGAGATAGATGTGATCGCCGTCGAGTAGCAGAAACACGAAAAGGAGTTTTCATGATTCGAAGCGCAATCGCAGTTGTGGCATTCGCAACGGCTGCACTTTGGGCGCAGACCACAACCCACAAGCCAGCTACACGCCCGGCGGCGACTGGTCCGACGAAAGTCACGGGAGACGGCGTTAAGAGCGCGTCCGGGTTGCAATATTGGGACATCAAGGTTGGCACCGGTGAGGTCGCGAAATCGGGCGACCACGTAAAAGTCCACTACACCGGCTGGCTGACGACGGGCAAGAAATTCGACAGCTCCGTAGGAGGCACGCCCTTCGATTTCACAATAGGCGCGGGCGACGTGATCAAAGGCTGGGACGAGGGCGTCGCGGGAATGAAAGTCGGCGGCAAGCGCCAGCTTCGTATTCCGCCCGACCTGGCGTATGGAGCACAAGGCTACTCCGGCGTCATTCCGGCAAACGCCACGCTCATCTTCGATATTCAGTTGGTCGCGACGAAGTAGAAATCCAACCACAGAGGGCACAGCGATACGCAGAGGAATTCCAAAGTCTTTGTGAGATTCTGTCCTCTGTGGTGAAAGTTTTACGCTTTAGCGACTTTGCCGCTGCGGATGCAGGATGTGCAGACGCGGATGCGCTTTCCCTGGCCAGCGATCTTGGCGTGCACCGGACGCAGGTTGATGTTCCAGCGCCGCTTGGTTACGTTGTGGGCGTGGCTGATGCGGTTTCCCGCTTGCGGCTTCTTGCCGCAAATATCACATTGCTGTGCCATTGACTGCTCCCGAATCAAATAAAGGAAAGTTCAGATTTGTAAGGCAAACCCAAATTTTACAAGAATTTCGCCAGATTGGGAAATCTATCCCCATCAGAGGATGGGCTCGGGATGCCCTCGTGCGCGGAGAAGCCCACGGAGAAAACCCATGGGACAGCCCGCCCTCGTCTGTCCGCGGAGCGAAGCTCGGCTGCTGTTGGGTGAGCTACGATCAGCCCGCCATTCCGTGCGATACTTACCCTATGCAAACCCCGCTCCAAGTCCCGACCGCGGCCACTGATCCCAAGTCGGTCAAGGTGCATCTCACAACAGGGGCAGGGATGGACATCGCCTGGAATGACGGCCACATTTCGCACTATTCTTTCGTTTACCTGCGCGACGCGTGTCCATGTGCCATGTGCGAGGATGAGCGCGGAAAAACTGGCCGTCGGCCAGGGGAGCCAGCCCCGTCGCCCATTGCAGCATTGCCGATCTTTAAAGCCTCAGCCAAACCGGTAGCCGCCGAGGGTGTCGGCAAGTATGCGATCAAGTTCTCGTGGAACGATAACCACGACCTCGGGATATATTCCTGGACATTGTTGCGCGAGATTTGTCCGTGTGGAGAGTGCAAGGCGGCGCGAGCAGAGGAGTAATCTGCGCTCGGGGTGTTCGTAAAGCTGAGTTTCGTCGCGCAAGTGAAGGATTCAACGCCGGCTCATGAGTCCGACCAAGCCAACCTCCGTCGCGCGGTCGATGCTCATCGAACTGCTACCCGAACTGCACGCCAAGTCAGAATGCGAGAAACTCGGCCTCACGCGCGAGGCTTTCGAAGACATACTCTGCGAGATTGGCACGAGGCACGCGGTATCGGGCTGCTCTGAAAGTGAACTGCGGACGTTCTTCCTGAACCTGCGTGTCGACGAACTGGCACTCGCCCGCGCCTGTGCCGCGGGGAGCAATGCGGCGTGGGAAGTCTTCCTCACGCGTTATCGCGAAAAACTTTATCTCTCCGCCCTTAGGATTGCGCGCGAAGATTCGGCCGCGCGGGAACTCGCTGACGGATTGTATGCCGACCTTTACGGAACGAATACACGCGATGGCGAACGCGTCTCGAAGCTGAACTCCTACAGCGGACGTGGCTCGCTCGAAGGCTGGCTGCGGACCGTCATCGCTCAGGAATACGTAAACCGCTACCGCCGCACCAAGCGGCTGGTCAGCCTGGAAGAGGAGTCCGAGGAAGGTGTTCAGTTTCAGGCGCCAGAACCTGGGGCTGCGCCGGTCACCGACAGCCGGCTGGCGGAGGCTACTGACGAGGCGCTCGCTTTTCTGGCGGGCGAAGACCGTCTGATCTTGAGCGCCTACTATCTCGATGGACGAACACTGGCCGAGATCGCGCGCATGTTGGGCGTCCATGAATCCACCATTAGTCGAAAACTTGACAAGCTCGCTAAGTCATTGAGAAAGCAGATCATTGGCGCTCTCTCAAAAAGGGGGATGTCGCGCCGTCAGGCCGAAGAGGCACTGGAGGGCGATGTACGAGATTTGCAGCTGGATATTCGACGCAGTTTGACGCAAGAGCCCAAGGCTTCAGCGTTCTCAGAGAAGAGAGTGGACGCTAGAGTTGGGGAGGGCGAAGGCTGAAATCTGTCCGTTGTAACTACCGTAGAATGATGGTTTTATAGATTGAAGTGGCTGGCAATCAAATGCAAGAAGTGTCCAAAATCGTGATCGGGCGGCTGAGGGGGGAAATGCCGGCCCTCACTCATCCTGATGCGGACGTTCTGAGCGCGTTTGCCGAACGATCTCTACCCGGAGCCGAGCGGCATCTGATATTGGAGCATCTCGCCCATTGCGCTGACTGCCGGGAGATCGTAACGTTGGCATTTCCCGAGCAGGACCAAGGCCATGAGAGGGAGATTGTCGAGGGATCCGCCGTGGGGGGTTGGTTTACCTGGCCTGCGGTGAGATGGGCGCTTGTTACAGCTGGACTCCTGATTGCCGGTTTTGGCGTTCTGCAATACCAAAGGCATACGCGGATGGCATCGTTTGCGATCACAAAGAATTCACCGTTACCCGTCATCGCAAGCGAAGCCCGCAACCAGACGCAGCCTTCCCCGATCCCGTCCGAGGCCCCAAAGGAAGATGGGAAGACCGAAGCTCCCGGGATGACTGCTGGGCTGAAGGCGTCGGAGGGCCGGGCACCCAATGAGCCTTCTCGTAGGCCTTCCAGTGTTATGGTGGCGCCCGCGGCGGATGCTCCGAAGTCCAGCAGCGGGATGGTTGCCAGCCCCGTTGTGGGTGCTCTCGTACATGGTCCGCGGACCACTCAGCGAAATCAATCCTCCCAGATGAACCAGACAACGCAGCAAGTTGCGGTTACCGCGCCGGCGCTCGCGAATGTGCCATCAGCGAACGCAGCAAACCAGATCCGTGGCGCGGCAGCTCCCGCAGCACCAGAATCCTTGCCAATCTCAGGACGTGACGTCACCGAGTTGCAGCCGCTGCAGAGCCAGGGGCTGGAACAACAAACGCACGACGGCGGGTCGGGTGAAAGCAAAGTTGAGAAGATCAAGCCGCTCGAGGGAATAGTGGTGACCAGCGCGACGAAAGTGATCAAGTCTGCGCCCCGGGCTACCACGGCGAGTGCCTTGACCGCGTCAGCGACCCCGAACTGGACAATCAGCTCTACCGGCAGCCTGCAACGGTCATTTGATCAGGGCCGCACATGGCAGGACGTACACGTCAATGGCAACCCCAGTATGGACGCTGAAGCCGCGCAAATGAATTATTCGATGAATCTGAAGAAGCAGGGCGCCGCAGCGGATCAGAACGAAAAAAACGACTCCGATGATGAAAAGAAAGCTGCCGCACCGATTGCATTTCGTGCTGTGGCAGCCAACGGCGCTGATGTTTGGGCAGGCGGTTCGGGCGGCCTGCTTTATCACTCGATCGATTCCGGAGCCCACTGGATTCGCGTCGTGCCCTCCGCCAGGGAGGCGTTCCTTACTGGGGACATCATCAGCGTGGTATTTACCGATGTCCAGCATGGCAGAGTGATGACATCGGCCAAGGAAACCTGGCTAACAGACAACGCGGGCAAAACCTGGCAAAAGCAATAGTTCCTTCTGCATTCTCTGCAAATCAATACTCCTGTCTGACATAGTGGTATCAAGTCAGTTAACTCTGTGCCATTTGGATTACCAAAGTGACATTTACACAAAATTAGGAGGCTTTAGTATCCATCCTGTGGTTTGGCAGTTCCGGGGGAGGGCTGCCGAGGCGTCCCGACAGTAAGTCGCGGGCGCTTTTCTTTTCTGTTCTGTTCTGTTCGCAGCTAAACCGCTGATTATAAAAGCGTAACCACCAAAACCAGCTATTCCTCGTGAATCGTCAAATGCGCCCGCGACAAAGGAATCCTCGGCTTCAGAGCCAAGTCGCCTTCTAACATCTTCGCCAGTTAGGGATCGATGTTCTTCGACCGAAGAACTAAAGGCCTTCGGATATGCCTCAAGCCTGGGGGCGAACTTTCCACTATTCAGTGGCATCGTTGCGATGTGAAAAAACGGATTTCCACGAACCCAATTCTATTGCGATCCGCGGCATGATGCGCAGTAGCCGCCCATCTCGAGTCTCGAGACCAGCACGCGGAAGCGGCAGTCCTTTTCGACCTGCTGCTTGAGTTTTTCGAAGCTATCGCTGACGAACTCCGCGATCTTGCCGCAGCGCAGGCAAGCCATGTGGATGTGGTCGCGATCGAGTTTGCGCTCGTAGTAATGGCCTTCGCCGTTGATGTGCATCAGGTCGAGCTCGTCAATCAGCCCCTGTCGCTTAAGCAATCCGAGCGTCCGGTAAACCGTGCTGCGGTCGACACTGGGATCGATTTTTTGCGCCTTACGAAGGATCTGGGCGGCGTCAAGATGCTTCGTCGCGGTCTCGATGACGCTCAGAATCGCACGGCGCTGCTGGGTCATGCGGATTCCGCGCTCGGCAAAGTGCGCCTGAAGCCGGCCCGGCATCTCGGTCTGAGGAAGCGGCATAAGCCTGGAGCCCTCGTTGTTGCAACTCGTCGCAACCACGCTGCGACGAATTCTTCGCGCAATTCTTGACGACGAAGAACGCCATCTTGCACTATGGACGAAGCGCTCCTACTTGCAACTCAGTTGCAAATTGGAGTTATACCCAAAACCACAAAATGAAGCCGTTTTGGCGTCGCATCCACATGCGACTGGGTCGCAGGTAACTATTTTACCAGAAGGGAACCGAATTCACTTGAAATCTGTGGCACTTGCACCTCTTTCGCCGATTCCATGGCGTACTCCCCTGCTTCAAATGGCAGGCTTGTCTTCCCGGGGAAGCGGTTTGGCGGTTCTGGCCGTTTTAGTTGTTGCTACCCTGGCATTTCCAGCCCAGGCCCAGGAAAGTCCCTATATCGTCACTTACGATCACTACATGGAGGAACCCGGCAGTCTCGACGTCGAATACTTTTCCACTTTCGGTACCCAGCGCGGAGGCAACGATTTCCACGCATTCTGGATGGAATTCGAATATGGAGCCAACGCCTGGTGGACAACCGAGTTTTACCTCGATGGCCAGACAACCGTCGGCGACAGCACTATCTTCACCGGCTTTCGCTGGGAAAATCGCTTCCGGTTACTGAAGCACGAGCACTTTATCAACCCGGTGCTCTATGTTGAATATGAGAACACCAGCGGAGCCGACAAGATTCTGAAGGAAGTGGAAGGCCACGATGTCGAGGAAGACTACTCGGATCCCAACTCAGTAGCGCGCCAGGACCATGGGCACGAACTGGAAACTAAGCTGATTCTGTCGAAGACATTCAAGGGCTGGAATATCGCCGAGAACACCATTGCCACCAAGAACCTCTCGAACGAGCCCTGGGAGTTCGGATATGCCATCGGCGCCAGCCGTCCCCTGGCATTGAAGGCATCAGCGAACCGCTGCAGTTTGTGCCGCGAGAACTTCATTGCCGGACTCGAAATGTACGGAGGCCTCGGCGACCGTTACAGCTTCGGCCTGCACGACACGTCGCACTATCTGGCGCCGGTGCTCGCATGGAACCTGCCTTCAAACTGGACGGTGCGCCTTTCGCCGGGCTTCGGTTTGAACGATAACAGCCATCAATTTATCCTCAGATGGGGTCTCTCGCACGAATTCGCAGGTTTCGGTTCTGCCGTAGCCCGCATCTTTGGAGGCCACTAAATGCTGCTTATGAAGATCACATCATTATCCATTTCTATTACTTTGATTGTTCTCTGTGCCGGGCTTCTGGCTGGATATTCAACCGCTGCGGATGCGAATCCCTACGGGGAACTGACGAAAGTTCCCGCCAAAGAGAGTGCTCGAACCAATCCGTTGGAACATGATCCCGACGCAGTTGCCGCTGGAGGCAAGCTCTACGGCCTTCACTGCGCCGAATGTCATGGCGCGAACGGTGAAGGCGGGAAGAACAAAAAGAAAGGGCCTGCCCTGCGGGTTTCCGAAATCCACCAGGCGACTCCCGGAACGCTGTTTTGGCTTCTGACAAATGGCGCGGTTCGCCGGGGAATGCCGGTCTGGTCAAAGCTGCCGGAGCCGCAACGCTGGCAGATTGTCACGTATGTTAAGTCGTTGGCGGCGTCTCCCACACCAGCTTCTGGGACACGCTAGACGCACAACCGTCGATCTGGAACCGCACCGGCTAAGGCCCGGTCCAATCCTTAGCCTGCCTTAATGTCTGATTCGCTGCGAGGCCGCCGGAACCGCCTTGCGACTTTCTGGCGTCTGCCTGCATCGAAAGGGAGTGGTAAAATAGTTAGTTCGGCATCCCGCAAGGGAAGCACTCATATCACCCCGCTAACCCCGGCAACGCAGCTCGATTGGAGCGTCCGCCGAAAGTGCGGCGTTTACAACGAGGAGAACGAATCATGGCAGGCAACGGAATCGTCGAAGTGACCGATGCGAACTTCGACCAGGATGTGCTGAAATCGGACAAGCCCGTTTTGGTGGACTTCTGGGCGACATGGTGCGGCCCTTGCCGCGCAATCGCGCCCATCGTCGAAGAACTGGCCGCCGAATTTCAGGGCAAGATCAAGATCGGCAAGATGGATGTGGACTCGAACAGCGCGACTCCCATGCGCTACAAGGTGACCGGCATCCCGACGCTGTTGGTCTTCAAAGGCGGACAGGTTGTCGAACAGCTCGTCGGCTACAAGCCCAAGGACGCGATCACGCAGGTGCTGAATAAGCACATTGGGTAAATCAGCTTTCAGCTGTCTTTTCAACAAAAACGCCCGGAAAATCCCGGGCGTTTTTGTTTGAGACCAAGACCTGAGACCTAAGACCGAAACTCAGTACTTCCTCAACACTCCAATAACTCGCCCCTGAATCTCCACCGAACCGGCAGGCACGATGATGGGCTTCATAGCTGCATTCGAAGGCTGAAGGCGAATGCTGTCTCCTTCGCGATAGAAGCGCTTTAGGGTCGCGTCATCTTTGTCGATTACCGCGACTACGATGTCGCCATTGTGAGCAGTCTTCAAGCTTTCGACCAGTACGTAGTCGCCGTCGAGAATGGCTTCATCCTGCATCGAATCGCCCCGCACTTCGAGAACGAAAACTTCTTTCGAGCGAACGAAGTCCGCGAGCGAAATCGTTTCTGAACTCTCTATAGCCTGAATCGGCTGCCCGGCCGCGATGTGCCCGCGCAGCGGCAACACCACGCCTGTATTCACTCCCATCGACTGCTTGAGCTTGCCTTTTGGAGGCAGCAGGTCAATCGAACGGCTGCGGTTATAGTCGCGCGTGAGTAGCCCTTTTTTTTCCAGGTTCGAAATGTGCTTGTGCACGGTCGCCAGCGAATTAAGATCGAGACCCTGCCCGATTTCTTCGAATGAGGGCGAATATCCGTGCTCGGTCACGAACCGCGAAATGAAGTCGTATACTTCGCGCTGCCTGCGTGTGATGGCCATGCCGTACATTGTAGGCGAATATAAAGCGAAGTCAAGTGCCAGGCAGAAGACGCGCATGGGAGCTGCCGGAAAAAGCAGGTTGAAACTTCTACGCGGTTTGCGACTCCAATCTGGCAGCCTACAATATTCGTAGTTCAAACAAGGAAACGAACATGCCATCCTTTACTCGCGCTGCGTTGCTATTGCTCGGATCGTTGCTGGGTGCGACCGCCTGCACCGCCGGAGCCAATCCCGCCAGCCCTGTTCCTTCGCCGGCTGTGGACGCTCCGCGCGCTTCAGTCGCGGGTAAGCAGACCGCGGTGATCTCCGGCGGATGCTTCTGGGGTGTGCAAGCCGTCTTTCAGCACGTGAAGGGTGTCATCAATGCGACCTCGGGCTACGCGGGAGGATCAGCGAACACTGCCGAATATGAAACCGTGAGCACCGGTGCGACTGGACACGCCGAGTCCGTGCAGGTGGTCTACGATCCTTCGCAGATTACCTACGGCGAGCTGCTGCGCGTGTTCTTCTCTGTAGCACACGACCCCACGCAACTGAACCGGCAGGGGCCCGATACGGGCACGCAATATCGCTCATCGATTTTTTACACCAGCGAGGAGCAGAAAAAGATTGCCGAGGCATACATTGCGCAACTCGATCAGGCGAAGGTTTTCTCCAAGCCGATCGTGACGAAGGTTGTGCAGCTCCAGGGCTTTTATCCGGCGGAGGCGTATCACCAGAACTACGCAGAACTTCATCCGACGCAGCCTTACATCATGTTCAACGACGCGCCGAAGGTGGAGCACCTGCGCAAGGAGTTCCCAGAACTGTACACGGGGAAGTAACTACCATGTTTGATTCTGATCTGGATCGCGAGAAAAATCATGTAGGTACAGCCGCCCTCGGCTCTCCTGCCGAGCCTGCTGGCGATGAACTTCGTACTAATGAACAGGGCTCGTCGGGCGCGCCATTGAAGATTCAACGTCGAGTGTTCCTCGGTGCTTCTGTCGCGACGGTGGCTGGGCTGGCGCTGTGGCAATGGAAAAAACCTGCGATGCTCGCAACCGTAGCCGCCTCAACCCCGGGCGTAGCCGGAGATGTGACAGTAGTGCAATTTTCCGATTCCGGCGAGCGGCTCGGGAAAGTCACAGTCAAGAAGGTCATCAAGACGCCGGACGAATGGAGAAAGCAGCTTTCGGCGAATGCGTATGACATCACGCGCAACGCCGATACGGAGATGGCGTTCTCCGGCCAATCTTGGAACCTGCACGATAAAGGGATCTACCGCTGCATTTGCTGTGACAACGCGCTGTTCGATTCTGCGACGAAATTCGAATCCGGCACCGGATGGCCCAGCTTCTGGCAGCCTATCGCAGCCGAGAACGTAACGGAGATCCGTGACACTAGCCTCGGGATGGCACGCACCGCGGTTTCATGCACAGAATGCGACGCCCATCTGGGCCACGTCTTCGATGATGGACCGCAACCCACCGGTCTGCGCTACTGCATGAATTCCGCCTCGCTGCGTTTCGTCAAACAGTCCTAACGCAAAACTATCTGCGTCGTTGAGGCAGTCGGATCATCGAAGAAACTGACTCCGATGGATTCGAGCGCGCCTACTTTCCGTAAACCAACGGCGATGGAGAAGTTTTTCAATCGCGTGCTTGGGATTCTTGTCCGGCTCGGAATTGGTCCATCGCACATTCATCTGCTCGAGGTGCGTGGCCGAAAGACCGGCAAGCTCTACATAACTCCGGTTGATTTACTTCCGCTCGGCGGGAAGCGATACCTTGTTGCCCCGCGCGGACGCACGCAGTGGGTGCGCAATGCAGAAGCTGCGGCAGAAATTGTTCTGAAACGAGGCAGCAAGTGGGAAAGATTTGGCCTGCGCCCTCTCGAAACTAGCGAAAAGCCCGAAGTGTTAAAGGCTTATCTCGACAGCTACAAAAGTGAAGTACAACGCTTCTTTCCCATCGCGGCGGGCTCACCAGTTGCAGTATTTGCTGATATAGCTGAGAGCTATCCTGCATTTGAATTGCTGGCACGCTGAAGTTGCTGGATTTATGAAACTTCTGCGATTCGTAGGATCACGTGTTTTTTAGGCTTTGGCTGCCTTTAGTGATTTGTTTCGAGATCTTATTGACGTAGCAGGCGCTTCGAACCCGATACGCCGGTTGTTGGCTGGCAATGGCGCCATGAGTTCACGAATAGCATCGACCAGGTCCTGAATATCGGCGTCATGACTGTCGAGACGTTTTTCAAGCTCTGAGAGCTTGGTTTCGATGCTGTTGTTCAATGCCAGCGCATCGCGCATGCGCACGAAAGCGCGAACCACGAAGACGCTCATTTCGATTGCGCGTTTCGAGCTGAGCACAGTCGCGGCCATGATGGCGCCGTGTTCGGTGAAGGCTTGGGGCAAGTAGCGCCGTCCGCCGCGGCCCGACTTTGAGGTCGCAATTTGCGACCTCAAGTTCTTGAACTCGGCACGTGACAGAGTGAAGCGGAAGTCTGCAGGGAAGCGGTTAGCGTTGCGCTTTACCTGCTCGTTGAAGCGTTTGACAGTCACGCCATATAGCTCGGCAAGATCGGCGTCCAGAATGACTTTCTGATTACGCAGGATGAGGATTTTCGATCCCACTCTTTTTTCAAGAACGATTGCAGTTTTATTCATGGCTTGAATCTTGAGGTCGCAATTCGCGACCTCAAATGGGCACACGCAGCATAGCAAGGCAGCGGCGTTGTGAACTGAAAAAAACAAAAGATCAAAGATGCGGTGCCAAAAGAGGAACGGCGAATGAATGACAAAGCATTTTACCGTCGGGCCAATCAATCTTGATTGCTGACGCTTGATTGCTGACGAGCCCGCGTCGGCGCTGATACACTCCCTTGGGGAGGGTCCCATGGCCCACTTCTCTCGCCGCTCATTCCTGCATTTTTCTGCTGCCGCATCTGCTGTCGCCGCGGTTCGAATCATGGGCGAGCCGATGCTCGCCGCGGCTGCGCGTCGTCCTCACTCGGCCGATGCAGTCGTGATCGATTCCAACGAGAATCCTCTTGGGCCCAGCCAGGCCGCGCGCGATGCTATGGCCGCGATTCTCCCGGAAGGAGGACGCTACTCCGATAATCTGACCGACGATCTCGTCAAGAGATTCGCGCAACTCGAAGGCCTGAATCCGGACTACATCCATGCGACGGTCGGCTCGACGCCCCCGCTGAGCCATAGTGTGCTGGCATTCACGTCGCCCCAGAGAAGCTATGTCACCGCCGACCCGGGGTTTGAACTTGGAATGAACATCAGCGAGCAAACGGGAGTGCGCATTGTCAAAGTTCCACTGACGAAAACCTACGCGCACGACGTCAGAGCAATGCTCGCTGCTGCTCCGGACGCCGGTGTTTTCTATATCTGCAATCCCAACAATCCGACCGGCACGATCACGCCACATTCCGATATCGAATATCTCGTCGCCAACAAGCCCAGCGGATCGGTTGTGTTGGTGGACGAAGCCTACATCCATTTCGCGGGGATTCCGTCGTCTCTCGATTTCGTTAAGTCCGGAAAAGACGTGATTGTGCTGCGCACGTTCTCGAAAGCCTATGGCCTGGCAGGCATCCGTTGTGGATTTGTCGTGGCTCGTCCCGATCTGTTGGAAAAAGTCATGGCGCGTGGCGGATGGAACTTTATGCCCGTGACGGCCGTGGTCGCAGCCACCACGAGCCTGAACGATCCTTCACTGGCCGCCGAGCGGAAGCGGATCAACGCCACGGTCCGCCAGCAAACCTTTCAGTTCCTCGATAGCAACGGTTTTACTTATATTCCGTCCGAATCGAATTGCTTCATGGTTGATACCAAGCGTCCCGGACAGCAATTGCGTGATGCAATGGCGAAGGAAAACGTTTTGGTCGGCCGCATCTGGCCGATCATGCCGACTTGGGTGCGAGTCACAGTTGGAACGCAGCCAGAAATGGAGCGCTTTCAGGCGGCATTCCTGAAAGTAATGAAAGCGTAAGCCTGGAGCGGACACTCCCTTCGATAGGCCCAGGTCAAGGCTCTGGCCGCTGCCTTTGAAATTCGCTTTGGTCCTAACCAGCACCAACGCAAAAAAGCCACGCCCTTAAGCGTGGCAAGTAAATTCCGCTTTTAGCAACATTCGTTACTGCGGCGTCAGCAGAAACCCCCGCTCCTGTCCGTTATGCGTTCCCATGCCGACGATCTGTCCAGAAGCGTTGACGTCATCGGCTTCGATCAGCACCCATCCTGAGCCGGCTGGAATCATCGAATTTAAGTCTTTGATCTTTCCACTGCTATAGACGAAGGCGTGATACGTGTTCTGGAACGTAGAACGCCCGACCACCACCCCTGAATCGTTAATCCCGTTCCCCCACAGAGAACTCGTGTTGCCCGCGAATGTCCCGAGATCTTTCAGAGCGCAGGTTGCGCAACTGGCGATGAATGCGTGCGCCGCACCATTTTTCAGGTAGGATTGGCCAGTAATCTGGCCTTTGTTGTTGATCGCAGTACCCAGACTCCATGAGCCGCCCAAAGTACCCATCTTCGTCATCTTCCCGGCGTTCCAGACGAAACCAAAGAAGTTGCCATGAACGTCATAGGATATCCCGGTTACGGCGCCTGAGTTGTTCACGCCTTGCGCGGCGTTCCACCAGCCGCTTCCCTTCGGCGCCCCGAGCGTGCCCAGGTCTGTCATCTTCCCATTTGTGTAGAGGAACGGATGGTTGTCGCCACTGGCCGTGACCGCGGAACCCACGACTTGGCCCCTGTCGTTAATGCCATACGCAACTGCTGATCCACCGCCAAGATCGCCGATATCCACCAGAGTGTCGCCGCTGGTGAAAAATCCGCGGTAGATTCCCTTGGAATTCTGCGAGTATCCGGCGACTTGCCCTAATCGGTTGATTGCAGTGCCCAGCCCCGAAATCCCGCCAAGTGTGCCCAGATTCGTGAGAGTGCCATCACTGTAGAGAATTATGTCGCTGGTGTCGGTACCCGTCGATCCGGACGCGCCGGTAACCTGTCCGGTCGCGTTGACGCCCATCGCGACGCTGTATCCATTACTGCTTAAGGATCCCAGGTCGACCACCGAGTAGGAATTCTGCGCGAAAGAGAAGGTTGAAACCGCAAATACGGCCAGAATGCAGATCGGAGTCAAACGCAGGGCGGGAGATTTCATTGAGACGCTCCTTCGGCCAGTCTTGAAGACTGGGCAATTGTTCACGGTCCACGCGAATCAGTTGTCAGCGCCGGGATCGAAGTTGTAAAAATTTTGTCAAAACATATTTTGGCAGGCGTAGCTATGTGATCTCACCCCTCTTCCCGCGTGTTCCGGTCATCAGGAACGGCCGCCGCGGCGCGCAAGTTGTGAACGATTCCTCAGCTCCTGCAACCCTTTCCGACCAGCGCCTGGCGTAGTCAGCTGGAAATCGTGCGCGCACGCTCGGACGGAAATCGACGATCATGATCTGGGGCGGGCCGGTCCTCGCAATCCTGAGCCTTTACCTCTTCGTCAGCTCCGAATAGCTATTACTCGCTATCAACGAAAGCGCTTCCCCAATCAGTGACCCGCACCACCTTTCTAAACTTCAGCGATAGCGGCTGCCCGGATTAGCTCTTGTACAATCGAGCCGTGAGCGACGCCGTCCGCATCGGGATCGTTGGCGACTTCAACTCCGAATTCCGCTCGCATCACGCTATTAACGATGCCCTTCAGCATGCCGCCCGCAAACTGAAAATGAAAGTTGAATCTGAGTGGCTGCCCACGTCCTCCCTCGCCGCCGGGGACGACAGGAAACTTGAAATTTTTGACGGTCTTTGGGCTTCGCCAGGCAGCCCCTACAAAAGCTTCGATGGCATGTTGAAAGGAATCGAGTTCGCTCGCCGCCGTGACTGGCCATTTCTTGGTACCTGTGGCGGGTTTCAGTATGCTTTCATCGAGTTCGCTCGCAATGTCTTGAATATCAAAGACGCGGACAGCGCCGAGAACAATTCCGGATCGAAGAACATCATCATCTATCCCGTGGCGTGCGCCGTTCCCGATCGTAGAGGGGACGCCCCAAAGCTTTCCGGGGCGGTTCCCGAGATTCGCCTCCGTCCCGGATCCTATCTTCAATCTTTTTACGGCAAGGAACAGGAAGTCGTAACCGAGGAATTCTTCTGCAACTTCGAAATCAATCCTGACTTTGAATGGATGACGATGGAAGCCGGATTCCCAGTTGTAGCACGGGGGACGCAGGGAGAAATTCGCGCCATCGAATCGCCCACGCACCGCTTTTATGTGGCGACCCTGTTCCAACCACAACTGTCATCGACGGAAAAGAAGCCGCATCCGGTAGTGCTTGCCTTCGTGCAGGCCGCCGCTGATTGGGGAAAGAAGAAGCTCGACGACAGCGTGCTTGAGTAAGTGATCGTCGCGCACCAACTCTAAAATCGCCATACCATTGTCATTCCGAGCGCAGCGAGGAACCTGCCATTTGCCGGCCCTGCTGGCCAAAGCAGGTTCCTCAACGGTTAAGAGTCGTATCCGAATTACAAAAGTTTTAGGCTTCGAGTCTGAGGCCTGACGCCCAATCCGATTCCATATTACCAAAGTCCACCACGTTTCCCGTTCCCGAACCCACTCCCATCGCGATCTATAGAGTGAGGCAAGCTCTCGCTAGACTGCATCCCGTCGGTCGCCCTCCCCAATCCAGCGCCGCAGGAGACTGCCCGTCTATGCACATGCAGATGATGAGTTCTTTCCGCGTCCCGTGGGGAACGCTGTTCAGCTACATTCCGGTCATCGCCACGATTGTTACCACCTTGTTCAGTATCGTGCTGGCGCGAGCTACTTTGCGCTACGTCGAAGCGACGGATAAAGGCTTGGCACTGGCACGCGAGGAATTCGAGCGAGAGTGGACTCCAGATCTCCATATAAAACTGGAGCGAATATCGGCAACGGAAGCCCAGGTCATCGTCACAAATTTGGCGAAGTCCTCTGTTTTGCTTCAGCTTCTGCAACTGCGCAAGCTGTCGCACGCCATGCCTTTCGAACGCTGCCGCATCAATGATCCGCTGGTGGGCGGCATGACATGGTCACAGGAGATGGGCAAGCGCATTCTTGCCTGCGCGGGAGAAGAATTCGAAGGACCGATCGCTGCTTCCATGACCTTCTACGCCGCCGGCCGCATGTTCCGCACAGATTGGTTCCGCTCACAGATTCAGGTGCGCGAAGGCCGCATCGTCAGCCTCGAGCCCAGCAACATGCCCAGCCGCCGTGTCCGGCAGATCGAGCGTAAGGGCCCTGAGCGCCGCCGCGAGTTTGTTCAGGATATCGTCGCGCCTGATCCTGAAAAGAATGAAGCGAAGCCGGAGGAGAAGTTCTTCGTGACCGGCGCATAACTATCACCGCGATTTCCGCACCGTCGGCGCAGTCCCACATTCTGTCATTCCTATTGTTATTCCTGCATTTTGTCATTCCGAGCGCAGCGAGGAACCTGCTTTTCTCCTGCCAGTGAATGTCCTGCTGAGGCCCTCGATGGCCGCTCATCGCGAAACCTGTTCCAAAATCCGAAACCAAAGTGACATTCTGTTTTCATCGCGGCAAGTTGTGATAACAATTCTTTAAACGCAGTTCCACCTGAACTGTGTACCGGCCCTGCTTTGAAATCTCTTCCGAGGTGTCTCCCATGTCGTATAGACTCCGCGTTGCCTTCCTTCTCGCCGTCAATCTCATAGCCAGCCTCTGCTTTGCGCAAGACTTCAAGAAACAAGTTATCTATCAAATCGTGACTGACCGTTTCTTCAACGGGAGCGCCGCCAACGACAATCCGTCGCAAAGTGCTGGATTGTTCGATTCCACAATGACCAACTGGC
>DATAUY010000104.1:0-20200 GCA_036268025.1 Candidatus Sulfotelmatobacter sp.
CCCGGGTCGGGCTGCGTCTCGACATCGGCGAACCATTTTTTTCGCGCATCCACCGAGATGACCATCTTTCCCGGCTTGCCTTTGAGTTCGTCGTCAAATTCGTGCTCGATGCCACTCTGGCCCGAGTCTTCCATGCCGACCGAGCCCAGCACTTGTGAGGCTAAATCGCGTGCCGGATAGAAGCGCTGCGGTTCCTTCGTAAGGTGGATTCCCTGGAGATTTAGTGAAGTGATCCGCTGGATCGTCTCGTCGTCGGCTTTGCGCGCCACCCAGCAGAAAGTTTTGTGGGTCCGGCAGTCGGAGAGCACAACGTTATAAGCGTCGCCAGTGATACGGGTGATGAGAGAAATCGCAGTCGGAAGGTCTTTGACTTCGCTAGGTACGGCAAATGCGGAATCGACCAGCACCGACATCGCCAGTTCGCGTCCCGCGCGATCGTAGATGACTCCGCGCTTGGCTTCGAGAGGAATCGCGCGTTGCTGTTGATGTCCAGCTTGCTTGGCGAATGTCCCGTAGCTAAAGACTTGCAGATAGACAAGGCGCGCGCAGATCGCGAGGCACCATAAAAGAAGAATGCCTCCGAGAAGATGGAGGCGGGAGAGTCTGCCGGAGGCGAGATCGGAAGCCATGACATTTTTACCGGAGCGACATGTCATCCTGAGGACCGCGCCTTTTGCGGGCCGAAGGATCTATGAAGTTCGCGGCATCAGGGACGCTGCCAGCGGAATGCATAGATCCTTCGCTTCGCTCAGGATGACCACGCGGAAATTCGCGACAAATTTGGCGGCCCACTTACGACTGGCCGCCTGAACCGAGTTTCGCTGGTCGGCGGACGAGGACGTCCGCCGCTCCAGATCCCTTATTGCCCGATGACGATCTGCGTGACGTTACTCGCCATGACTGGGGCCTGGGTATCAGCCGCAGCGCCGTCCATGCGGATAACTTGCCCCGGCTCGGGGGGAACCAGTCCGATGCGGCGCGCAAGAACATCAATGCGCTCGGGATCACGGAGCGAGGCGTCTTCAAGACGCAGTTCGCGGCTCGTGTCGTTGAGGTTGCTCAGTTCGCGCTTCGCTTGCTCAATCTGATAGCCGTACTCGATGGCTTTGAAGTGCTGCCAGGCATAGGTGAAGACCAGCAGGAACAGGACCACAAGCGCAGTGGTGAACTGCTTCATCTCCCGGTTGCGGCGCGGGTCTTCAACTTTCACCAGCCGCGAGTTGTCGATCTGCTTCGAAAAGTAAATCTCGGGGGTGCCCGCCCACAATGACCGACGCTCTAATGACCGGCGCTCTGCCGGAACCGCACCCTGCATTACTGCCGCCGCTGCCGCCATTTAAGCCGCCCCCGTCAGAATCTGTTGATTGTCGGTGACCGGAATCTGCATCGTGTAAATCTGGTGCAGTTCTTCGGTCAGCTGCCGCTGTTCGGTGTTGTGCCGCACCAGTTCAACCGTTGCCATCAAGTCGCTAATCAATGTGCCCGTGTACATTTCCCTGCCCTCGAATTGGATTCCTACCACGGAACCCGTTCTGTAGCGCCGCCGTCTCGGCGGCTGTTTCTGGCAGCATCTTCGCCCCCAGCTGCGAGAGCGAGACGCTCTCGCGACAGCCGACAGGATGCCGGCGCTACTCTTCAGCGGATCTTCAGCGGATCTTCGTCCGCCTGTTTCTACCTGATTTCCACTCCCGGCACTGCTGTTACAGCTAATGCCGGGAACTCCGGCAGGTTTTCCGGAGCTAAACTCTCGAAACCGGCTTCCGGCTTTCGGGCACTCGATTCTCCGAAAGCTTGACGCCCAGGGGCCGGAAGCCCTAAATTCTTTCCGCTGCTCTCAACTTCGCGCTGCGCGCCCGCGGATTGCGATCACTCTCTTCTTCAGTTGCCGTTATTGGCTTTTTCGTCAGCAAACTGAAGTAATGCTCATGCACGCCTTCGCGAAGTGCGTCTTTCACGATGCGATCTTCTAAAGAATGAAAACTGATCACCACCACGCGTCCACCGGATTTCAGGATCCGCGGCGCTGCTTCGAGCAGCGCCTTCAGATCGTCCAGTTCGCGGTTTACGAAGATTCGAAGAGCCTGAAAAGTCAGCGTCGCAGGATGAATCCTTCTGTCATGTTTGTCATGACCCCGATTCATTGGCCGGGCCGCGGCTGATACGATCTCTGCGAGTTGTGCAGTAGTGCGTATCGGCCGCGACCGGCAAATGGCTCTGGCGATTCTCCGCGACCTCCTTTCCTCTCCGAATTCGTAAATCACATCGGCAAGCTGTCGCTCGTCGAGGTGGTTTACCACTTGTTCGGCGGTACGCTCCGACCGCGGGTCCATCCGCATGTCGAGCGGTCCTTCCGCCTGAAAACTGAATCCGCGTGCTGCGTTGTTGAGCTGCAGGCTGCTCACCCCGATGTCGGCCAGGATTCCGTCTACCGTTCCCGCCTTGTGCCCTTTGGCAATTTCTGCGAAGGAGCGGTTGAGCAGGGTAATCTCCGGCCAGTCGCCGTTTGGCTCCGCAAGGCGGGCCGCCGCAATCTTCAGCGCTGCCGGATCTTTATCGAGCCCAATCAAATGTCCCGGTGCGCCGAGGCGTTTTGCGATTTCGTAGCTGTGCCCGCCAAGGCCCACCGTGGCGTCGATATAAGTCCCGCCACGCCGCACGTGTAAAAAGTCGATCGCTTCTTTTAAAAGAACCGGCACATGATCTGGTGAAAGACTGCTCACTGCCCTTCCACCGCCATGCCCAACCCCCTGAGGGGTGTCTGTTGATCCCTCGCCCACTAGATGCCCAGTTCGTCGAGCGTCTTCTCATCCTCAGGCGTGAACTTTTCCTGCTGAATCTTCTTCGTGTAGGCCTCGAGGTTCCTGACTTCCAGATAGTTCAGGTACCCGACCACGGCCACTTCGCCTTTGATCTGCGCAGCCTCGCGCAACAACTGCGGAATCAGTAGCCTGCCTTGCCCATCCATCTCGACCTGCTGTCCCCAGTAGTTGGTGCGCTCCAGAAACTTTTTTTTCGTCGGATTGAAGCTCGACAGCGCCGCCAGCTTCTGCTCGATTCGCTCCCACTCCTCGAAGGGATACACTTGAGCAACATCCCCATCGAGACTCGTGATGTAAAATTGCTGACCGTATTTCTCGTCGATTACCCGCTTGAATTCCGCCGGGACCTTGAGACGGCCCTTGTCGTCGACCCGGGTTGGGTGATTTCCGCGAAACATGTTCGATTGCCAGTTCGACTTCTAAGAGGGAGGATGCCAAAACTGCGCAAAATTGGGTCAAACTCGTGCGATTCGGGCTGTTTTTCGATCTTTTGGGTCGGTTTCCCACCGGCTCCTCGTTTTCAGCTCCCGCTTCCCACGAACCCTACTCACTTCACCACATTCAACCACTTTCTCCCACATCTTAGCCGTAAGTCGTTTATTGTCAAGCAGAAACTTAGGGGTATACGACTCGCAAGTTCACCGACTCTGGAAACCGCGAAGGCTTGTGGTTCACCAATCGTGCGACCACAACGAATTGGGGTTAGCCTTCTGGTTCTTTCGCTATTGTTTCGCTCCGATTTTTCTTGACCTGCGCGATGGGCGCGGATTTTCTTGTGGAAATTGCGTGACAAATTCGCTCTTTGTATCTACTCGCCATCCTCGACTTGCTCTTAATCATCCAAGAGAGCGCAATGTTGATTTCCATTTGCCATTTTTCCCAATCCCCGAGGTGAACTCATGAAGAAAGCTTCTCTGCTCCTGCTGTTCACGCTCCTTGCTTCTCTCGTCGTCCTCGCTCAAGACACAACTCCTCCGCCGACCTCCGACCAGCAGAATCAACAGGTCGAACCGATGGACAAGATGCCTCTGTTCAAAGTCCGGGTAGTCGCTCGGACCACCAGGGCTGTGAATTATCGCCATCGCGGAGGCTCGACGACTGTGGATCTCAAAGGCACCGATCGAATGCCTGAAGTCACGGGCAGAGCGAAGGTCGATGGCAAGGCTGGACGGCTCGCCATCAGCGCGGATCTTCAGAAAATACCCCCGGCAAGATCGCTCGGCGGCCAATATCTGACCTATGTTCTCTGGGCGATCACGCCTGAAGGGCGTGCCGTAAATCTTGGCGAAATGGTTCCCGGTGACAACGGGAAGACCAGCATTGACGTCACCACAGATCTTCAGGCTTTCGGCCTGATCGTTACGGCCGAACCGTACTTTGCCGTGACGCACCCCAGCGATGTCGTGGTCGCCGAGAACATTGTCCTGCAAGACACCAAGGGATTCGAGCAGCCGATCGACGCACATTTCGAGACGCTGGAAGGCGGCGAATACACGATTGATATGCCGCCGGACCAGCTACCCTCGGCCACGGCAGCCCCGAAGACCCCACTCGATCTGCTCGAAGCCCGCAACGCGGTAGCAATTGCGAAAGCGGCCGGCGCCGAGCAGTACGCTGCATCCAGCCTGGCAAAAGCCACTGACATGCTGGCACGCGCAGAGGATTATCTGGTCCGCAAGCAGGGGCGGACTCCCATCGGGACGGCCGCCCGCGGAGCAACCCAGCAAGCGGAAGACGCTCGCGTCCTGACCTTGCGCTTGAAGGAAAAAGAGCGCGTGGAGAACGAGCGCCGTCGCATGCAGGAAGCGCAGGAAAAAGCGGAAGCCGATGCGCGTGCGTCTGCCGCCGCGGAAGCCACGGCGAAAGCCCAGTCTGAAGAAGATGCCCGCAAGCGCGCCCAGGCGGAATCGGACCGCAAGAGCGCTGAGGCCGCTCAGGCCTTGGCGGAAGCCCAACAGGCCAAAGCGCAGGCGGAACAAGAAAAATCCCAGATGGAAGCAGACCGCGCCCGCCAGGCGGCGGAAGAGGCGGACCGCCAGAAGCAGGAAGCGATCCGGCAGAAAGAAGAGATGCGCGCCCGCTTGCTGGCCCAACTCAATCAGGTGCTGCAGACACGGGACACTCCGCGCGGCCTGATCGTCAGCATGCCCGACGTGCTTTTCGATTTCAACAAGTACCAGTTGAAGCCGGAAGCCCGCGAACGCCTCGCGAGAATCTCAGGCATCGTGCTTGCCTATCCCGATCTTCAACTCGCGATCGAAGGCTATACCGACAGCATCGGGAGCGACGAATACAACCAGACGCTCTCCGAAAAGCGTGCGCAAACTGTGCAGGCCTATCTGGTCGGCTCCGGCGTCACTCCCGATCACGTCAGCGCTACCGGATTTGGCAAGGCAAACCCAGTAGCCGACAATACATCCCCCGCGGGGCGAAAGCTGAACCGCCGCGTCGAGATGGTGGTGTCAGGAGATGTGATCGGTACACAAATCACGCCGAATGGCGAAACCATCGCTCCCATGCCATCAAATCAATAAAGCTGTGCTCATGAACAAAAGGCCGCCAAAATTCCGGCGGCCTTTTTTATTGCTTTGAACAAGGGCGAACTTACCAGATGAATTTCGCGCCCAGTTGAATGTGCCTCGAGCCACCGGAGCCGATGACCGGGTTGGATGCCGCGACATCGGGCGTAAAGATTACGGGTCCGACCGTCGAAGAATCGAACAGGTCAGTGTCCATGGTGAATCCGTCGAAGTTCGGGTGATTCAGGATGTTGAAAAATTCCCCGCGCAATTGCAGGTGCATTCTCTCCGTCAACCGCCATGACTTTGAAACGGAGAAGTCCCAGTTGGTGAATCCGGGCCCGCGGAAGATATTGCGTCCCATGTTTCCCTGAGAACCGTACGCGGGAGGCGTAATAACCGTGTTTTTGGCCACGTAGCAACCGAGGTCTCCGCCATCTTCGCTGAGTTGGTTTGCCGCGGCCTGTCCGCCCGTGGCAAATGCCTGGTTCACGCACAGCTGAGCTTGCGGAGTTGCGCCTGAGACTACGTCAAACGTGACCGGGTCTTCGACGAACTGCGACGGATCCACGTATGGAATCGAGTTAATCGGAGACCAGTGAACATTGCTGGCCGGACCTGACATGTTCCACCGGTCGTTGAATTCACCGGTCAGACTGATGTCGTCGTCGAAGTCGCCAAGCGTGTACGGCTCTCCGCTCTGCACAGTCACAACGCTCGTCATCTGCCAGCCTTCGAGCATCTGCCACTTGCTGCGGATGGAAGGAAATTCATAGGTGAGCGAAAGAGTAAAGCGGTTACGGATGTCGTAATCCCCATTTCCGCGATCGCCGTTGTAGTTAAGGCTGTTTGGAGGGACGTCAGCCAGATTGCTGGTGGCCGTGTCAATCGCGTGGGCCCAGGTATATCCAGCCAGGAGATAGAGGCCATGCGAAAAGCGCTTGGTCAGCGTGGCCTGAAGCGAGTTGTAGGTCGATCCGGAATGATTGCTGAGCTGGTCGAGAAATCCGATGAATGGATAGCATGGTCCTCCTGTGCCCAGGCCAAATCCTCCTACGCTTCCCGCCGGGCAATTGGTGACCAAGGGCCGTCCGACGGTTTCGGAACCGTCATCAAACGCGGGATTGACTTGATTGATATCCAGGACGCTGTAGAGTTTCACGCCATGCTGCGCGACGTAGGCAATTTGCAGCAAGGTCTGGGGAGCAATTTCCTGTTGGATGTTGAAATTCCAATTGATCACGTACGGCGTCTTCAGATTCGGATCGACGCCGAACACATCGCACTGGCTGTCCACGCTGCACAAGGATCCTGCCGATTGCGGAAAGATGGCTGGGCCCGTCTCGGACCAGTTCAGCAAACTCGGATCGGACGATTGCACCAGGAACGACGTGATGTTTCCGTTCGGCTGGATGGTATTTCCATTCGCGTCCACGTAGGGAACACCGCTCGGGTTCAGGTTCAACCCGCCGCCATTGAACATAAAAGTGCGGATCGAAGGCTGCTCGAAGATGACTCCAGAAGCGCCGCGAATCACCGTTTTCGCGTTGCCGAAGACATCCCAGGCGAAGCCTACGCGCGGAGAAAGATTGTTGTACTTCGTGGGATACGGCTGACTGATTCCCTGCCCGACCTGCACGATGCCCTGCGACGGCAAGTAGTTCGCCAACTGATTGTGGACGTCTTTGATGGGATTGGTAATGTCATAGCGCAAGCCAAAGTTCAGCGTAAGGTGTTGCGTGGCGCGGAACGAGTCCTGCCCGAAAAATCCGAATCCCGACTGGCTGACCTTTCTCGCCGTGTCGCCGTACAAGAATTTCCACGTGTCCGGAACGCCTGCGATGAAATCGGTGAGATCGTCAAAGTAAATGCGGCCACGGCCATAGACTGCGCGCAGATAGTTCACGTCGCCGCGGCGGTAAGAACCGCCGAACTGGATGGAATGCCTGCCGTGCGTGTAAGACGCGCTGTCGGAGAAACTGTAGGTAGCGCTGGGCGTGGTAAAGAGCGGCCAGCTTGAGTTTCCGCCCATGTAGTTGAATTCGTCGGAGCCCGGACTAATGCGCGGGAAGCCGAACAAATTTGGATCGGTGACTCCGGTATTCAGGCCATATGCGGTGGGGTTCACGTTGTGGTCAACGGGATAAATCGCCTCGTTGAAGCGGTTGTAGCTGAAGCGGGCGACGTTCACCCAATTTGAGTTGGGAGTGTTAGTCCAGTCTGCCCCGAATACCTGAGTGACCGGGCTTGTAGTCGAAAGCCACTCCGGTCGCAGAGGCACGGTGTCCTCTTCGGTCTGATTGGCATTGCCGTAGATGAATCGGGCACTCAGGCTGTTGTGCTGGTTCAAGACGTAGTCGGTTTTGGCGACAAGGTTATCGCCGCGATTCACGTTATTGAAGTCGAAGTTGATGGCCGCCGGATCGCTTGTTCCCTTCAAAGTCAAGCCCGGGTTCGGTAGAAACAATTGCGCCAGTTTGAGACTCAGCGGGTTCGGCGCACAGTTGCTTACACCCTGGTCCGCTTCGCAAAAAGCAACGTTATTCGGATCGTTGAAATAAGCGATCGCGTCGGGAAGGCTGTAGGTGGCGGAGTTCGGACTGCCGTCGGGATTGGCGATGCCTCCCAAAGCCGAGGCCAGCGAGACCGTCACCGGACTGTCCGTGACACCCGGGTTGCCGACTTTGTCTCGAATTCCTTCGTAGTTGACGAAGTAAAACCACTTGTCTTTCTTAATAGGCCCGCCGATAGACGCGCCGAACTGATGCAGGATCAGGGCCGAGATCGGGTCCGGGCCGGGATTGAAGTAATTTCTCGCGTCCACCGCGCTATTGCGCGAAAAGTAATACGCCGAGCCATGAATGTCATTGGTTCCGGACTTGATGCCCATGTTCACGACGACGCCTGGCTTCACGCCATAGTCGGCGCCCGGCCCCTCCTGTGTGTTGAACTCCTGGATGGCATCGAGCGGAAGAAAACTCGCGGGCGTGCCGGAAATACCGGCGTCGTTGACCACGGTTTCGCCGTAGTACGCATCGTTATCGTCAGCGCCGTCGATAAAGAAATTGTTGTCGTCGGGACGGTTGCCGTTGGAGGTCACGGAATGAAATCCGCCGCCCGGGGTTCTCTGCACGCCAGGATGCAAAGGCAGCAGGTTCTGAAAATCGCGCCCTTGCAGCGGCAGTTCGTTGATGGCTTTATTCGACAGAACGCCATCAAGCGTGGTATCGACGGTGTCAGCCAGAACGCCTTCCGTCGTGACTTCAACTTTCTCGGTGACCGCCCCCGGCTGGAGCTTGAGATCGACGCGCACATCGCGCGAAACTTCGAGCAACACTGGGTTGCTCTCGGCCTGCTTAAAGCCCGCAGCTTCTACCGTCACGGTGTAGTTTCCGGGATCAAGGGACGGCGCGGCATACTCTCCAACGCTGTTGGTTTCGAGCGACCGGCTTACGCCCGTGGCGGTATTGGTGATCGTGACCTTTGCGTTGGAAACGACCGCGCCCGAAGGGTCGGTGACTGTTCCCAGAATTCGTCCCTGTGAAGTCTGCGCATTCAAACCTGTCGCTGCGAACAGCCCGAAAAACATCACCACACAACACGTTAGACGCTTCATGAACTCTCCTCCCGAACAATTGATGGACTCGTTATGGCTTGATTGGCAACAGGAAAGCTCGCCCCGCGGGATGATGAGGGATTCCCGGAGCAACAGCGCTTACAAGATCACAGTCCGGACTCGAGCTTTCCGGAAGCGACCAGGCACACCACTTGCTGAAGACGGTCGCGGTTGGCGCACATCGCCCGCAAGAAATTCATTTTTGGATTTGCCCCAATGTGGCGATTAGTGTGCCACTTCGAACAAATGCAGTCAACGCAAAAAGCAGAATTCTCATTTCACCGGCTCAACAAAAACAGCAGTGCCGTATGCGAGCACTTCAGTGACGCCCTGCATAATTTCGGTCGCATCGTAGCGCGCGGCGACGACGGCATTCGCACCCAATTCGGCCGCATGTTGCAGCATCAGGTCGAAGGCTTCCTGTCGCGTCTTCTCGCAAAGATTGGTGAGCAGCGTGATATTCCCGCCGACGAGCGTTTGCAGGCCTGCACCTATCGTCCCAAAGATCGAGCGCGAGCGTACGACAATCCCGCGCACAACGCCTAACGTCCGAGTCACGCGGAAGCCATCGAGTTCAAACTGCGTAGTCACCATGTTGTGCGCTACCATGCGTCCTCCCGCGTAGCTGGCCATGTTGAGGTCCTTTCCTGATACCTGTCCGTCGCATACCTGAGAGCAGAATATAACGCTTGCGAAGGGTCGGCAGTGAGTGGCTTGGTGGCTGCGGGTTGGGCCTCAGGGTCTTGGGTCTTGGGTCTTGGAATCCGCGAGATAATGCGAGCCTCACAGCCTATGACCGGAGACCTGAGACGCTACTCCAACTCTGCCGCAATGAAGAATTCCTGCGCTGAATTGTCGTAGTCGATCCGCAGCACATTTGGCTTGCAGCACACCTGACAATCTTCCACATAGCTTTGGCGCCGTCCTGCGGATTCGTCGACACTTGTAGTGTTCCATTCTCCGCATGATGCGCACTGAAAGCCACCTTCCATGCAGCATGTATACGTCGAAGAGACATTGCTTGCAACGTCTCTACGATGGCTGCTCTTATAATGGGGTTTCTTTGGAGGGTTCATGGTTTCACGGCGACGGTTTCTTCAGGCAGGGGCAATCACGGCGGCACTGCCCCTGGCAGTTCAGTCCCCATTGGCAGGCACAGATGACAATTCCTTGCCTCACTCCATCGCGAAACTGACGTCCCGCAAGAGCGAAGCGGCTCCGATCAGCGTTGAAGAACGTGCGCAGCGTCAGGAGCGGGCGCGTCAGTTCATGTCGGAAAATTCGCTCGACGCCATCGTTCTGATGGAAGGCACGTCGCTACGCTACTTCACCGGCGTGCGCTGGTGGGGCGGCGAGCGCCTGTTTGCGATGATTCTGCCCGCAAAGGGCAACGCATTCTATGTTTGCCCGGCTTTTGAAGAAGGCCGCGCCCGCGAGCAGTTGTCTAATGGTCCCGATGGATACAAAGTAGATGTTCGAGTCTGGCAGGAAGACGAGAACCCTTACCTTCTGGTCGCGCAAGGGCTAAAAGAACGCAGTGTAAGCAAACTTGGGATCGAAGAGACGATCCGCTTCGTTTTTTCAGATGGCATCGCAAAGGCCGTACCGCAGGCAGCCATTGCCAGTGCGACTCCGGTCACCGCCGGTTGCCGCAGGATCAAGAGCGCGCACGAAATTGCGCTCATGCGACTTGCGTCGCAAGTGACGCTCTCGGTTTACGAAGCGGTGTATCGCGCGCTGCGCGAAGGAATGACGCAGAACGATGTTAGCGGTCTGATCGAGAAGGCTTATGCGAGGGTTGGCTTTCCTGGAGACGCCAGCGTCATGGTCGGCGAATACACAGCGATGCCGCATGGATCGCGAACTCCGCAGGTAATCCGAGAAGGAACAATCATCATGCTCGACGACGGCTGCACGGTCGAGGGGTATCAGTCCGACATCACGCGCACGTTCGTGCTCGGCAAACCCACCGATAAAATGAAGCGGGTCTTCGACATCGTTCATCGCGCCCAGTTCGCGGCGCTGGCCGCAGCGCGTCCTGGCGTGGAGTGTGGCTCTATCGATGATGCAGCGCGGAAGGTGATCACCGACGCGGGTTACGGACCGGACTACAAATATTTCTCCCACCGGCTTGGCCATGGCCTCGGTATGGACGAACACGAGTGGCCCTACCTGGTCCGTGGCAACAAAACGAAGCTGGAAGCGAACGTCACCACCAGCGATGAGCCGGGAGTTTACTTTCGCGATGAATTCGGCATCCGCCTGGAAGATGACATGCACGTCACGGAGAATGGAGCGGAGCTATTCACCCCACAGAGTCAATCGCTGGAAGAGCCTTTCGCAAGGGCTTAGGTTTCAAGATTTTAAAGGTATGCGTGCCATCGAAGTTTTGAAACCTTGCCACTTTTGCCACCGTTTCAATTTTGTCATCTTGCTACCTTGCGACTACGCGCGCCGAATCTTCGGCGGCGTTTCCAAATCTTTGAACACAACTGTGTAGAGATTCCCCTTGCGGACGTTCGTCACCAGCACGGGACGAAAGCAAGCAAGGCACGTCCCGCCCTTGCGCCGCACGCAGGGATAAACAATTCCTGCCGATCCCAACTCAAGCAATTCCGCCGCAAGAGCCTGTGACGCGCGGTAACTCGTCGGTGAAAGACAATCCGCGCGTTCTTTTGTGCTGCGTAGATCGTGAAACTCAGCGCGGAAGTCGGCAATAAAATCCTGATAGTCGGCCTCGTCTTCTTCATTCCAGTTCGTTTCGCGAAGCCACAACTGGCGATGGTAGGCGACTTCGGCCTGGGCTGTCGGCAACTCGAAAGACGAATACCACGCGCCGCGATCGGCCGAATTGAATCTTGCTCCGGCCGGCGCGGGATGGCAGAACGCCGCATTGATAATTCGATACTGTGGAATGCCGAAGACTAGTTCGCGCTCGTCAATACCGGGAGCAAGCCGTGACTCCGCCAGCAGGCGATCATTGGTCGCATTGTCGAGTTCGAAGATTCCGTCGAGTGTTTCGGCGTCGCCGGTGAGCCGGTTAAGCACAGAGATGCCGCCGTCGGCATATTGCGCCGGAATCAGGCGATGCGTGTCCCGTTCATCGATGAAAGAGGTGGAAAGCACAGTTTGTTGTGTAGCGACAGCCGCTCTCGGCTGTCAGGTCGAGCGAAGCTCGACAGTTAGCGACCGCCGCGGCGGGCGTCGAGCAGACGGCGAACGCCGATCATGGCCGGAACACCGCCCCGCATCAGCAACTCGACCGGGGGCGCATTGTTGAACATTGGGTTCGAGTTCGGTCGCGCTACCCACTCGTTAGCGAGCCCTGTGTTAAAGAGGATATTTAGCGCCTTGAAGATCCCGATCAGCAGCGATATACGCGTCAGCTCATCCTGCGAGAGCGCTCGCTTGTGCTTTTTCTTCAGCTCGAAGTAGCGTCCGTTGGACGCGCCGCCGAGCAGTGCCATCGCATCTTCGTTGCGCAGGTCCCATGTCTCGACGATCGCAAAGAACGCCGCAATCGCCGCGGGAGTGAGGCGCGCGCGCGTGGCCGGATCTGCCAGATTAGGAACCTTGCGAAGATCGAGCCCGAGGTCAGGAAGCGCCACCAACGCATTCATTGATTTACTCCAATATTGGATGTAATTATACTCGATTTTGGATTGAAGTCAAGGGACGCCAGATCGGCCTAAGTTTGGCCCCATTCTGGCTGGAATGTCCCTTCAGCGTGGAAGCCTTTCGGCTCCACTACCCGGCCAGGTCTTCCGCCAACACCTCTTCTATGTCAGCTGCTTCCACGATAGGTTCATCCATGAACATGAAAGCCTCCTGCGGTATCGGGTTCTGCCAGACCGGCGCAAATGACTGCCGGTGCAGCGGCGTCGGCCCGAACTCACGCAGCGCGGCAATATGGCGGGGCGTGCTGTATCCCTTATGGGATGCCAGCCCGTATGCAGGAAAGACGGCGTCCCACTCACACATGATGCGATCGCGCTCTACTTTGGCCAGGATCGATGCGGCTGCGATTGACGCTGAGAGCGCATCGCCGTGAATGATTGCCATTTGTGGCAGGTCACAATCGATTCTTAGCGCATCAATCAGCAAATGGTCCGCTGCGGGCGCAAGCCGCAGTACGGCCCCGCGCATCGCCACCCGCGACGCCTGATAAATATTGATCTGGTCAATGCGAGCGGCATCGACGGCTGCGACCGACCACGCGATTGCATGCTCGCGAATGCGCTCGGCAAGCACTTCGCGCCGCTCCGGCTCAAGCAGCTTCGAATCTCGCAGACCGCGCACACGATAAGCCGGGTCGAGGATCACCGCCGCAGCCACGACGCATCCAAACAACGATCCGCGGCCGACTTCATCCACGCCGGCAACCATCTTCGCGCCCGTATCCCACGCCTTGTTTTCGTAGCGCAGAGTGCAGCGCAGTTTCTTGAGCAATTGCAGCTTTGCCGCGGAAGGCGAAAGCGGCTTGCCGGACCGTGATTTGGGCCCTGATTTGAGCAAAGACCGCTTCATTACCAAAAGAGTTCCGGCGAACGCATGGGAGTTGTTCTCATCTTCACCGACATCGGGGAATCGCGCAAGCAGGAATTCATTCCATCTGCGCGGCATCGTCCTGGGCGGCTCTTCCACGCAAGTAATGCCGTTCAGTAACCATTACTTCGATTACGAGCGTACATTGCCCATCCGGACATGTACTGGTAACTTCGCTTCATCACGACGAAGCACCAGGATGAGGCGGTTTTGAACAACAACTCCAATTTATCGCGAGACCAGGGCCTGCCAAGCAAGCTGATCCACATTGCGTTGCCGGTGCGATGGAGTCTGGTGGGCGCCAATCGTGGCGCAGCAGAAATGGCCTGTACCTACGACATTCATCCGCAAGGCGCCAGGTTGCTGAGCGCGCGCGATGTGAAAGTCGGCGACGTTGTGCTGGTCGAGCGGGGCCGCAACAAGGCCAATTGCCAGGTGATTTGGGCCGCCGATCCTGATTCGCCTCTGCGCGGCCAGTTCACCGTGCAGTGCATCGAAGGGCGCACACCGTGGGAAGACGAATTGCGCCAGATCAACGAAGATCAGTATCAGCCAGTCATTCTCGACGCTATGCATCGCGGGGCAAACCGTAGTTTTGGCCACACCGAATCGAACCGGCGGCGCCGTCCACGGTTTTATGCAGAAGGAGAGGCTGAGGTTATCGATGGCGTGCAGCGAGTTGCGGGCGAAATCGCACAGATTTCCGAGTACGGAGCGCGCATCCATGCAGTGGCTGCACTGCATCCCGGCGCCCACTTCCGCCTCATGCTGAACATCTTTGACGTGACTGTTGCGCTCAAGGCGCAGGTGAAATATCTGGTGAACAATCTCGGCATGGGCGTGGAGTTCAGTGAAATCCGCCGCGGCGACCGGCCGCTGCTCAGCTACGTTCTAAGCAGACTGAAGACGAGGCGAGTAGAAGAGTTCGCGCGTGTGGAAGTCGTGACCGAACCGCTGCGCTTGGCAGTCTAGACAACACTTCTTTCAAAAAAATCTGGCGGAACAATTGGCCTCCCAACTTTCCGGGATGCCTCCCGTTCCGCCAGCAGAATCACTTCAAGAAAACCGCCTGGCTGTTACTGCGAGTTCACTACCTGCGACACAGTGTTGCTGGTGCTGCCCGAGTGCGTGCTGTCTCCCGAGTAGATAGCCACCATGGAGTAGGTGCCCGTCTGCGGGAAGGCGAAGCCGCAAGCCGCCTGGCCCGAGGCCAGAGCCACCGCAGTGCAATTGGTAATGGCTTTGTTATTGACCGTGAACTTCACCGTTCCAGTCGCGGTCTTCGGATTGACCTGAGCAATGAACCGCACAGCCTGTTTCACGATTGATGGGTTCTTGCTCGACATCAGCTTCGTGGTAGTCGACCCGGTGCCGCCATTCACAACCTGCGACACGGTATTGCTGGTGCTTCCCGTGTAGTTGTTGTCACCGGAATAAGTCGCCACGAGCGAGAGTGTTCCCGCCGTCGCGAAGCTGGTGGTGCAGGTCGCCACGCCGCTGCCATTGAGCGCGACCGCGCTGCAAGCAGAGATGGACGCTCCGTTGGAGGTGAAGGCTACTGTACCTGTCGGCGCCGGAGAATTGACCGGCTTTACAGTCGCAGTGAGCGTGACCGTCTGCCCGGTGTTCGAAGGATTCGGGCTCGAGGTCAGCGTGGTTGTGGTTGAAGTCTTTCCGCCTCCGCTGCCGACAGTCACTGCAATTCCGGCCGACGGAATTCCGTTTGCGACCACGACGAGCGTGCTCCCTCCGGTTTCGATGGATGATGGAACATCGAAGTTTGTCGAGACGATCGTGCTGCCCGTCGCGATGCCCATTGTGCTGTGGTCATGCGTCTTGGCGTAGACGGCATGTCCAGTGGCGGTGTTAGTGATCCGCACCAGCGGATAGTTGGTCGCGTCCTGGAAGTCGTCGCCATACGCGTTGGCCTGCGAGAGACCGTTGAACTGAGTTCCCGAGATGGTGACCGTGGTTCCCGGGGTCAGCGTGCTGGCCACTGAGGTGATCGTGGGCTGCCAGGTCGAAGTGAAGGTCCCGGTTGGCGTCAGGTACTCTACGTCCGTCGAGAAATCCGTGTACATGATCTGGCCATTGGGCAGGTTCAATAGGTGTCCATCGAACGACGGCGTATTGACCGCATTCGGGGGATTGTTAATGGCGGTTAAGGTCGAACCGTTCCACTCGTAGAACTTCGACGGCGGCGAGAAGGTGCCAGCCGAAGGGCTGACTTCTACGATGACGTTGCCGTTGGTTTCAAGCGCGGCGGGAGCATCGTTGGCAGCCTGGCTGCTGACGAAGTCTGGCCCTGCGGTCCAGGTGCCGGTAGTGGTGTTGTAGATTGCGGTGTGGCCTGCGGAGCAGTCGCTCGCGCCCGTGGCGAAGACCGTGCCATCCGGACGCAACACAGCGGGGCCAACTTCAAAGCTACCGCCTCCCGCTTTGCAGTTTGAGTCCCACAGCTGGTTGATCGTGCTGCCGGCGCTGACCCATTTATTGGTGGACTGGGTGTACAACTCGGAGTTTGTTCCGGTCAAGACAGTGTTGCTCGTGTAAGCGTCCACGGTCAGGACTTGGCCGTTGGGAAGCAGCGTCCAGCCTTCTTCGTCGAAATCGTCGAACTTGCCGTCGGTGGAATTCGAGGTCGTCGTAAAGGTGAGCGCACCCTCGTTAAACGTGTAGTACACGGGAGAGCTGCTGTTGCCGAATGCGATGGCGCAGCACTGCGCCAGCATCCAGGTGCCATCGGGAAATACGACCGACTCCGCGTCGCCGATGTTGCTCTTGGTCGGCGGCGTAGTGGAGGTCCAAGTGTTAGCGGCGGGATCGTAGAACGCGCCCTTGGACTGCCAGATACCGTCGCAGCCAGGGTTACAGTTGTATTCCCCACCTTGTACCACGACTTTGCCGTCCTTCAGGACCGCCGAACCGAAGAACAGCGGGGCATAGCCGGAGGGCGTGGAGGCAACCTGTGTCCAGGTGCCGTTGACGTAGCTGCCCGTGTTGTCAGGAGTCAGCGAGTACCAGTTGCTGTAGTTGCCCTTGCAGCCCGAGCAGTTCGGCTCGGAGTGCACGAGCACCCGGCCGTCAGTCAGAAGCATCATCGCTCCCACGGATGCGGGAGGAGTGTTGGTACCTTTTGTCCACGTCGGGCCTGCGGGATTCACCACAGGCTGGGCGTCAGACGTATGCGTCATGTGAACCGGCGGCGGAGTAACTCCCGCCGCGTGCGGAGGATGGACTTGCGAACGGTTCTGGCCTAAGGCCATGACCGCAGAGAAAGAGATCAGCGCACACACCAGACAGCTTGTGGCGATTGAGCGCAACTTCATGTTGTTTCCTCGATGGTGAATTTTAAAAACCTAAAGGGTTTCCACAGATTTCTTGGAAAGCATTCCTGTTTGCAGAAGAGTAGAGAAAAGCGCAGAGAATGATACATCTTTTTGACAAATGAAAAGGGAAGTTTTTTGGGCGAATGCGCGTAAAACGCGCGTCCAGCAGGCTTTATGACGGATCGCCGGTGGAAAACCTGGCGATGATGCAAAAACTTTCACAGTATGTGAAGTGAATGGGCCTTTACTAAGCGGCTGCATTGACGCTGTAAATGGCAATGGACAAGCGGCGTGCCACGTCATGGTTCTTTTCGGCTGGCTGGATCGTGCCCAATGGGTAGTAGGGTTCCTTGGAGAGGGTTCGCCCTCGTAAGAATGACATCCGTACGCCGATCACATCTCTCTCTCTCTCTTTACTTGTGGGGACACAGCTTCTGCGGGTACATCTTCGGTAAAGTTTTGCTATTGTTGCGTCCATGTTGCGTTATGTCTTTGCGCGTTTTCTTGTTCTGATTCTCTCGCTTGCCGCTCTACCGTTCGAAGCAGAAGCAAGGGTCGTCCGCGTGGAAGTCTCCTCGCGCGGCAATGTTCTCGGCGGCAAGACGTTCGGCGATGCCGGAGCCTACGAACGAATTACGGGGCGCGTTTACTTCTCTGTCTCGGTCAACAACCCTCACAATGGGCGCATCGTTGACTTGAGGAACGCCGTAAATCTGAACAACGGCGAGGTCGAATTTTCATCGGACTTCGTTGCGATCCGGCCGAAGGACCTGCGCAAGGGCAACGGCACGATGATTCTGGAGAACCCAAACCGCGGCCAGTCACGCATTATTTCTGTGGTTGATGGTGGTGACTGGAACGCCGCCAAGGATGCGGGAGACGCTTGGCTGTTGCGCAACGGATTCACGATTGTCAGCCTGGGTTGGCAGTGGGACGCTCCCGGCGCGGATGCGCTGAGACTTTACGCGCCAATCGCGAGAGACAATGGGAAAACGATCACGGGGCTTTTGCGGGGGGACCTGATGCCGTCCAAGCCGATGACGGAAATTCCGCTTGGGCATCTGATCACGGGACGCATGGGAGGAACGGAGTATCCAGTGGCAGCGGCCGACGATGCGCGCAATGTGCTGGCGGTGCACGATTCGCGCGAAGCGACGCGCTCTGTGATTTCGAGAACGGAGTGGCAATTAGCGCAGACAGTTGACGGTAAGCTCGTTCCCAGCGATCACTTCATCCATCTGAACGGCGGATTTCAGCCGGGCAAGATTTACGAGTACGTGTATGTGGTGGCGGACCCTGTCGTGGCCGGCCTGGGTTTCGCTGCCTTCCGCGATTTCGCTTCGTACACGAAGCATGCGGGCGGTGCTGTCGCCCCTGCGCAGCGTGTGTATGGCGAAGGCATCTCGCAGAATGGGCGCTTTCTGCGCGATTTTCTCTATGAAGGATTCAATGCGGATGAAGATGCGAGAATCGCGCTGGATGGCGTGCTGGCTCACGTTGCGGGGGCGGGCCGCGGCAGCTTCAATTACCGTTTCGCGCAGCCATCGCGCGATGCGCAGCCAACATCTTCGATCTTTTTTCCAACAGACATTTTTCCATTCACCGATTTGCCGGAAAAAGATCCGCTGACCGGGGAGACTGGCGGCATTCTTGACCGGGCCATGGCAGAAAAAGTTGTGCCCAAGATTTTCTTCTCGAACACATCTTACGAATACTGGGGACGCGTAGCTGCGCTGACGCATGTGAGCGCCGATGGCGAGCAGGATGTCGCGCTTTCAGAGAGCGTCCGCATCTACCACTTCACCGGACTGCAACATTTTTCAGGACCATTTCCGCCTGCGAAGGGAGATGGCGATCTGATGGGCCAGCAGCCGCAGTCTCCGCTACCGGTCCGGTATTTCTGGCGCTCGATGATCACCAACATGGACACATGGGTGCGCAACGGCACGATACCGCCGCAGAGCGCGTATCCAAAGATTGGAGACGGAACACTGGTGCCGCTGCAGGACTATGCGTTTCCGAAGATTCCCGGCGTGAATAAGCCGCATGAGGCGAACGCAGCGTATCGCATCGACTTCGGGCCGAACTGGCGCGACGGAATTATGATCGTGCAACCTCCGAAAGTCGGTGAGGCGTTTCCGGTGCTTGTGCCCCAGGTTGATGTGGATGGAAACGAACGTGACGGCGTGCGACTGCCGGAAATCACTGTGCCGTTGGCGACGTATGCGAGCTGGAATTTACGCGATTCGTCGATCGGCGCGCCGGACCAGCGCGTGTCCTTTGAAGCGTCGTACATCCCTTTTCCTAGAACTTCGGCGGAGCGTGAGAAGAGCGGCGATCCGCGCAAGTCAATCGCAGAACGGTACTCTGGGCGTGAAGATTACTTGTCCCGATACGCAAAGGCGCTGGACGAACTGGTCAAGCAGCGCTGGATTTTGCCAGAAGACCGCGAGACGATGCTGCATCGCGGCGGGCAGGAGTGGGACGAAGCGGTGAAATAGGTGGGCTGCTTCAGAGGACCGGGTGCGATAGAATTCCTCGCGTCAACCCTCGCAGTCAACTCATTGGTAGTTAGCCATTGGAGGCGTCCATGCGGTTGTTCTCTTCGCGTCGATCTGTTCTTTCTGTGACCGCGGCTCTGGTCGCATCGTGCTTTTTGGTTTTCTTTCAGAGCTTGCCTGCTCAGGGCCAGAAAGCAAAGACGGCGGCGTGCTCGAGCGATCAGAGCGGCCTGCAGTTGCCGAATGGTTTTTGCGCGACGGTTTTTGCGGACGGCATCGGCCACGCCCGCCACGTGACAGTCGCTCCAGGCGGCATTGTGTACGTCAATACGTGGTCAGGAGACTACTACGACTTCGACAAAGTGCATGAAGGCGGCTTTCTCGTCGCTCTGCAAGACAAGGCCGGAGCCGGGAAGGCCGACGTAATCGAGCGCTTCGGCGAAACCGTTAAGACCGGAGGGGCAGGCGGCAGCGGCGTCGCGGTATACAAGGGTTCGATCTATGCCGAGATCAATGACAAGATCGTGCGCTATTCTCTTCCCTCAGGCGGCCTCGTACCGCAAGGCGCAGCGGAGACTGTCGTGTCCGGATTGCCGCTTGGCGGCGATCATCCGATGCATCCCTTCTTCATCACTCCCGATGGATCGTTGCTGATCGACGTCGGGTCGGCGACCAATTCCTGCCAGCCGCAAAATCGGCAGCCTAAAATCCCAGGCGCGAATCCATGCACGGAGCTCGAGACTCGCGCTGGAATCTGGCGTTACGATGCGAACAAAACCAACCAGACATTTTCCCCATCCGATCGTTATGCAACCGGCATTCGCAACGGAGAGGGCTTCGCCATCGACGATCACGGCCGCGTGTTTGTGAC
>DATAUY010000105.1:0-9346 GCA_036268025.1 Candidatus Sulfotelmatobacter sp.
ACCGCCAGGTCGAAGCTGCCCCAGAAGAAATGGACGGGGCTGCTCTTGCCAATGAATCCGGCCCGGAACTGATTGAAGACCGCATCCACCGACAGAAGAATGCGCCAGAACCTCTCTGCGAATTGGGGATCGTAGGAAGCATGTATGCGATCCTGGTCAAACGGAATCGGATTCGGAATCTCGACCGGCATCGTCCATATTTCGACCTCAATGTCTGCCGATTGCAGCAGCTTCATGAAGTCCCGATAGAAGTCCGCAACCGATTGCGGCGCAAGAGGCATGGTTCGCACGCTTCCGTCGCTCGTCTGCAACACTAACCGATGCTGTATGAAGTCGAACCAAATCTCGAATGCCCGATCGCCATAAGGAATTTGCGAGGTAGTGAGGCCCTGTGCGCTGACATAAAGAGGCACATTCCACCAGTGGTTCACGAGCGGCGTCAGGCCAAGCCGCACCTTGCCGACGATCTGTGTCCACATATGTAGGGTGGCGTAAGTGTCCTTCCACGATTCCAGGAGGAGGTCGGGCCAGCACTGCGGCTGATCGCGATCGGCGTGGGTCACGGGTGTCTCCTGGGCCAAATACTGCAGACGCGAATCGAAACTGCGGAAGCTATCGTGGGGCGTTTCGAAGTTGGAATTTGGGGTGGGAAACGGGAATCGAACCCGCAACCGCCGGAGCCACAGTCCGGTGCTCTGCCAGTTGAGCTATTCCCACCGCAGAAAATTCATTATAGCAAGCAGAGGGATGCTTCGTTCCGTACGTTGACTTCGACACTGCCGCCCCCTACTATTGTCTGCCCATTCCCAGCCTGGCGCAGAGTGGTGGATCGTATTCAGAGAGGTAATCGCGATGGCAGCTCAGCCGCAATCATTGATTTCTGAAAATCAGGGTGTCGCCATCCGCCGCGCGACGACAGCGGACGCCGAAACATGTGGGAAGATTTGCTTCGAGGCTTTTGCAGTGCTGGCCACCAAACACGGATTTCCTCCGGATTTCCCAACCACCGAAGCTCCTGCGCAAGTGCTCTCCATGATGTTTTCGAGCCCGTCATTCTTCTGCGTAGTGGCAGAAGAGAACGGAAAGATCATCGGAAGCAACTGTTTGTACGAGAGGACGGCGATCGCCGGTGTTGGGCCGATCACGATTGATCCTGGCGCACAGAACAAGCATGTCGGGCGGCAACTCATGCAGGCGGTTATGACGCGAGCGGCAGAGGGAAAATTCGCGGGGGTGCGTCTGGTCCAGGCGGGATATCACACCAGGTCTCTTTCGCTCTATGCCAAGCTCGGTTTCGTGGTGCGCGAGCCGCTTGCCTGTATGCAGGGACCAATCCGGAAGGGGCTGCCTGGTTACCAGGTTCGCTCTGCTCGACCTGACGACCTCGGAGCTTGCAACGATATTTGTGTCCGAGTCCACGGACACGACCGCAGCGGGGAGGTTGAGGATGGGATGCAGCAAGGAACTGCGGTGGTGGCCGAATCGGGAGGACGGATCAAGGCCTATGCATCGTCTCTCGCCTTTTCCGGCCATGCGGTAGGCGAAAGCAACCAAGATCTGCAAGCGCTGATTGCCGCAGCTAATGAGTTCCAGGGTCCTGGGATTCTGGTGCCCACCCGCAATGCAGGACTATTTGGGTGGTGCCTTGAGCACGGGCTTCGAGTTGTTCAGCCGATGACGTTGATGACGATGGGACTCTACAACGAGCCGGCAGGCGCGTACTTGCCTTCAATTTTGTTTTGATACTGGCTCTAACTGCGACCGATGCCGACGTATTCGAATCCCAGAGCGCGCAGGCGGGTTGAGTCGAGCAGGTTCTTGGTGTCTACGATGACCGGCGTTTTCAGCAGATTCTTGATGCGATCGAAATCAAGCGCGCGGAACTCGGGCCAGCCCGTGCCGACAACGAGAGCATCGGAGCCTTCGGCAGCCGCATACGCGGAATCGCAATAGCGCACGGAGCCGTTCAGCTTCATCTTCGCTTCGGGAATCGCGACCGGATCATAGGCGCGCACTCTCGCTCCCTTGGAAACCAGTGTCTCCGCGAGGCGCAGCGATGAGGATCCAGCGACCGAGTTGGTATTCGGCTTGAAGGCAAGGCCAAGAATTCCCACCTCTTTGTTCTCAACCGAGTTCAATGCGTGCGCAATCTTTTCGACCAGCCGTTCGGCCAACATGTGGTTGACGTCGCGCGCGGCGTTCAAGACTTTCAGCGGAACTCCATGGGATTGCGCTAACTCCACCAGGGAATCCATGTCAGACTCGGCGAAGACGCCGCCCATGCCCGCGCCCGGCTGCAAGCAGCGCGGCGCGATCTTTTTGTCGAGGCCAAGTGCAAGCGCCAGGTTCACGGCGTCGGCGTCTACGCGTTCGCAGAGCGCCGCGACTTCGTTGATGAAAGAAATTTTAGTGGCGACGTAAGCGGTAGCGGCTTCGCGCACCAACTCGGCCGTGGCCTGATTGGTCACAATCACCGGAACTCCGCGCATGACCAGCGGATGGAAAATCTGCTTCAATACCTGGACTGCTTCGTTGGAAGTCGAACCAAGAATCAGCCGGTCGGGCCAATTGAAATCTTCGACAGCGCACCCATCGGTGAAAAACATCGGCTGCGAAACGATCGTGGCTTGCAGATTGAGGTCCTTCAGGCTCTTTTCGATTGAATTTGCCGTCCCAACGGAAACAGGAGTGACAATCGTCAGGATCGGCGGCTTGGGAGCGATGCGCGCGATGCGCACCACAATGTCATTCAGGTTTTCAGGCTTGTCTTCTGCCAGAAAAATCACGCCCGTCTTGCGAGCGAACGACTCAATATCGGTTGAGTAAGCGAGGCGCCCGGCCCGCACATTGCGCCGGATGATTTCTTTCAGATTTTTTTCGAAGAAGGGAATGTTGCCCTGCGCCATTTCGACCATGCGCGAGCGGTCTGGATGGCAGCAGGAAACCGGTGTGCCAAAATCCGCAAGACATGCGGAAATCACAGTTCCCAGATAGCCCGATCCGTAAACGCCGATCTGCATGTGCAGTCTCCCTTGGGTGCCGGAAATCCGCGCCAGCCGTGGCTTGTGGAGGGGGAGCGCCACTGCGCGCTCTTTATTTGTTTACAGGCGCAAGACGGCGTTTTCAACGCACGGGAGGGAGATGTACCTGGAACGCCTCGGGCCATGTCTGGGGTAACTGCCGGCCAGGGTAACCTCGCGAAGAGTACCGGAAGTGCAGAGTGGCTGGAAGACGTTGAACCGAAATGAGATTGGAAGGTACTAACGCGAAACCAGGCTGCGACCCAGTTGGATCGGAGCCAAATCGCTCCAGCAGTTCTGGGACTCTTCGCGGACGAAGGTCAGCTTTTCCAGCAAGACTCGGCGACTGCCGGAGTAGCGATCCCAGCGCTGGCGGGCGAACTCAAATGCGTCCTGTGCGGCCTGTTCCGAACTCATCTTTGCGATGGTTAGGTGCGGAATGTAAGACCATTCTTCTCTAAATGCGAGCACTTCCGTGTTCAGCTTGCTGTGAAGTTCGTGCATGCCTGCGGCGTGGTCAACTCGGATGAACACCGTGGGAGTCACAGGAATAAAGGTTTCCACCGTTCCCAAAGTGACCTCGAACGGTTCTTGTTCTCCGCAAACCCGTTGGAGAAGCTGGATGGCCGAGTTCTCGCTGCCGCTCAGCGTCCGCGGAGGCAGAATGGTGAGGTGCGCCGCAAACCGGGTGCGACTTGGGTCCGTATGCAGTTCTTCGCGCAGGCTTTCTACGAATTCTCCCGTCGGACTCTTCACATAGGCCACCAGCGCGTATCGTGGTATGTGCATACAGGAGAGAGATTATACCGCGCCGCTCCGCGAGACCGCGATTGCCGAGACCAGCGCTCGAGGGCAACCTCCTGTATATGAGTGCAAGATCGCGACAGCAACAGATCGCGCCTCGCACACTCTCATTTATAATTCTCTAGCCAGCAAACACAGTCGGGGCGTAGCGCAGCCTGGTAGCGCACCTGCCTTGGGCGCAGGGGGTCGTAGGTTCAAATCCTATCGCCCCGACCAAAGTTTTCCGTAGTTTGCGAAGATCGCGATCCGTGTGGAATCAGTTCTTAGTGCGACTTCTCTTGGCGCAACTTCTGCATCCTCTTATCCCTCCGTCGCATTTCATTCGTCGCACCTTTTCCACAGAATGTTTAGTGTAATCTCGAGATCGGAATGGCGCATGAGCTCTGTTACACCGTGAGCCCTGTTTCCCATAACTTCTAGCCACGAACGGTAAGTATCAACATCCACCCTTCGCTTCGAACCCACCACAATCTTCACAAGAGCGAGTTCAAGAGGTAGGCTGCGGACACATATCGATCTGAGGGATTTATGTTCCAAGTGATCTTTGTAGTCCTTGCCGTGGTAGCCGCATCGCGGTTTCATCCCGGAGCCGGAGCAGCAGAGCGGGGATCGTCAGAACATATTTGCTTTACCTTCTATTCGTCTATGTAGGGTTGATGGGGGTGCTGACAGCATATGCACACGTCTTTCTTCCAGCACAAACATCGGCTTCCATCGGGTGGACCCCAAGTCCATACGAATACGAAGTGGGCATGGCTGATCTGACGGTGGGAGTACTGGGAATTCTGTCTCTCCGGTTTCACGGAGACTTCTGGTTGGCGACAGCGATTGCCAATACCGTGTGCTGCTCGGAGACGCTGTAGGGCACATCCGTCAAATGGTACTCAATAATAATCATGCCGCGAACAACTCGGGCATCTTTCTCCTCACCGAGATCATCACGCCGTTAGTCATACTTTTCCTCGCGCTGTATCACCGCTCTGCTAGCGGTACCGAAAGGCTAACCGCGGGAACATCCGTGTGATCTGTATTAACCTTTTAACCTTCCCAATTCCATTGATTTAGCAAAAGGTATTAACTGGTCGCCTGTGCTACCATTTGTCACCTTGGGGAATGATTCTTGGCGGAAGGATCGTCCAGCGCGCCTCTCTATCGTTTCGGCCCATTCGAACTTGATCCCGGCCAGGGCATTCTTGCGCGAAACGGTAACCGCATTAAACTGCAAGACCTGCCTTATCGTCTGCTGGTGATGCTGGTTGAGCGTCACGGGGAAATTGTCACGCGCGATGAAGTCCGGCAACATCTCTGGGCAGGCAACACCTTCGTCGAGTTCGACAACAGCCTGGGAGTAGCGATCCGTAAGGTGCGGGAATCGCTCGGCGACGATGCCGACGCGCCCCGCTATGTCGAGACGATTCCACGCCGCGGATATCGCTTTCTCGCTCCCGTGACCCGCGTTGAACCTGGCCCAACTGAGGTTCGGACCCGGCCAGAAAATACGCGCCAACTCAAGGCGCCAACGACGGGCCCACGCTGGCGTAGAGAATTCTGGCTCGTCCCTGTGCTCGTCATTCTCCTGGTCGGAGCGGTGATTTACAGTTTTCGCTCGGCAAGTCGCAATCCATCGACAAAAGCCGCTGCAGCTGAACCTCCAGTTCACGTCCGTCGGTCAGTTGCGATCCTCGGCTTCCGCAATCTGCCGGGACGTACCGAAGATAACTGGCTCTCACCGGCATTTTCGGAAATGCTTAATACCGAGCTTGCCGGCGGCGGAGAACTACGGCTGGTTTCCGGCGAAGATGTGGCCCGCGCGAAAACCGAATTGCCGTTGACTGACGAAGACTCGCTTGCGAAATCGACGCTTCAGCGCCTGCGGATCGATCCCGGTGCGGACGTTGTTGTCGTCGGCTCTTACATTTCCGTTCCAGACAAGGATGATCGCCGCATCCGCCTGGATCTTCGCGTACAGGACACCGCATCGGGCGAAACTATCGCGGAAGATTCCGTCACCGGGGAAGAAAGCGACCTGTTCCAAATGGTCGCTGAAGCCAGCGTCCGGCTTCGCCAGAGCCTCGGCCTGAGCGCGATTGGCGCCGGAGGCGCAGCCGCAACGCGTGCAGCGCTGCCTTCCAATCCGCAAGCTATTCGCTTTTATACCGAAGGCCGTGCCCATTCCTGGGCATTCGATTTTGTCGGCGCAAAAGATCTGCTGCTCAAGGCCGTCGATGCCGACCCGAATTACCCGCTGGCACATTCTGCCTTGTCGGAGGCGTGGGAGCATCTCGGCTACGTCCCGAAAGCGAAGGCAGAGGCGGAACGTGCACTGGAACTCTCTGAGCATTTATCGCAGGAAGACCGGCTGCTGGTCGAAGGGCAGTACCGTGATACGCTCTCAGACACTTCCAAAGCTGTCGAGGCGTATCAAGAGCTGTTCAATCTCTTCCCCGACAACTTGTTATACGGACTTCGTCTCGCGAATACGCAGCGCCTGGCCAAACCGGCGGCTGCCTTAAAGACACTGGACAAACTGCGCGATCTGCCCGCTCCCGCGGGAGACGATCCCCGAATTGATTTAGCGGAGGCGTCCACATGGATCGGCCAGGATTTCGCAAAAGCGCATGCCGCGGCCGAGCGCGCCATCACGAAGGGGACAATCCAGGGATCGCACCTTCTGGTTGCGCGCGCCTACGGAGTTCTCTGCGAGCAGGGAGTAAGTGCGAACGCCACGGCGGACGCGGTGGCCGCCTGCGAGAATGCCCGCCAAAGCTACGCCGCCGCCGGAGACCGCAACAACGAAGCCCGCACCCTCAGTGACTTCGCGGGAGTTTATTACCAGCAGGGCGATCTGGCCCGTGCCGAAGCAATGTGGCGCGAGGCAATTCCGGTGTTTCGCGAGGTCGGCGACCTCCAAGGTTTGGCCGCTACCTCCAACAACCTTGGCGATGTCTTCCTGCTGCGCGGAGATTTGGATAAAGCCAAAATCTATCTTCAACAGGCGATCCCAAATTACCAGGCGGTAGACGATAAGGGAGGCGTGGCGCTCATCTTCAACGATCTTGGAGACGTGCTCAGGCGGAAGGGCGAGCTGCAAGCCGCCCTCACTTCATACCGCCAGGCAAAGGCCACAAGTGAGGAGATTGACGACAGCAATGCGATCGCCTACATCCTGACCGGCATGGGTGACGTTTTTTCCGATCAGGGCGATTTTGCCGGCGCGCGCAAATCCTACGAGGAGTCGCTGGCCCTGCGGACAAAAACCGGAGAAAAACAGGCGGCTGCCCAAAGCCAGACCGCGCTGGCCCAGCTTTCAATCGAGGAGGGGCGCGTCGGCGACGCCGAATCTCTCGCCCGATCGTGCTTACAGCAGTTCCACCAGGAGCAGCAAGCCGACGACGAATTAGCGGCGGATACGGTGCTGATTGACGCCTTGACCGCACAAGGGAAAAGTTCCGACGCGCAGAAGCAGGCAGATGCGGCTCAGGCGCTCGCGGAAAAAAGCCAGAACCAAATCGCACGTCTGCAACTTGCGCTGGCCCTCGCCCGGCTGCGGCTGGCATCGGGCGACGTCGAATCATCCAGAAAGCTCCTGCAGCAGGTTTCGCAAAGCGCCCGCGAGCGTGGTCTGCTGGGAATCGAGTTGGAGGCCATGCTCGGATTCGCACAACTGGCCAGGAAAACCGGTTCCGCTGCCTCAGCGCAGCAACAATTTGCTTCTCTGGAAAGAGCCGCGCGCGCCAAGGGATTCGAACGAATCGCCGCTCAAGCCAAGAGTGTGCGCGAAAACGTAAAGCAGCCTATCTAGCGGACCGGGGCTCTCGCAACAGACATTCATCATGCATTCTTACCTGCAATTCCTATCTGCATGAGGGATTGGCCGTTGGTCTGCGCGCCAGAAAGCGAGAAGTTCTCCGCCGAATATCACTGGCAGATTACTTTCTGCTGATTCATACCCAGAATCGTCTTTTCTGAGATGCCAGGTTGAAATCGCGCGTACACCAAACCGTGAGTATCGGTGTTCTCATCAGGCTTGCCGGGATTGCCTGTTATCGAGACGATCAATGACCCGTCGGCGTTGTAAAAAGTATCTTGAGAGCGGTTATTGGCATAGGCGTGCGTCTTCTTGAACCCATTGAGGTGCGCGGCATACCAGGCGACAGTAGCGTCCACTTTAGAATCGAAGACTGCATAAAAATCCGTCTGCATGGTGCTCTTGCACATATGGCTGTCGGGCAGGCGCGTCGGGGCATTGCCGAGATGCAGCCGCGAATCCGTTGCCGGATAGAGAGGAAGATTCGTCAGCGGATCGGCGGTGAGCGTTTTAGGGCTGCCATTTGCCGAAAGCGTAAGGCCAAGTCCGAAAGCAAGTGCGGCAAGCGTTACGAATTTCATTTTTGCTATTCCTCCATGCAGGTTAATCGATTTGTTATTGCTTCACTGGCAGGCTATCTTTCCTTGCGTCAGTCCAGAGATCGTTTTCTCGGACAGTCCAGGCTCATATCGTTCATAGGCCACGGAATATGCATTCGTGTTCTCTTTCTCTGCGCCTTTGTCTCCCGTAATAATCACCAAAAGCGTTCCATCCGGTTTATAGAAGCCGGTCTGCGAGCGTTGGGATTCATATCCCTGAATCTTCTTAAAGCCGGGAAGATGTGAGGAATACCACGCAACCACTGCGTCTACCTTGATGTTGAAAAGAGAATAGAAATCGCCCTGGAATTTACTCTTGCAGATTTGGGAGTCCGGCATTGCGGTGGGTCCGTTGTATGTGTACGCCATTCCCACGATATGTCTTCCGGAATCCGTGGCGGGAATCAGCGGGAGCCCCGTCCGCGGATCACTCGTAAGTAGCTTTCCCTGGCCGGTTGCGTTTGTGAGACAAAGGGCAACCATCGTTGCCGCTAGAAATATGGTTTTCATTGAGATTCTCCAGTTGAAATTTAGGTCCGGAAGCCGTGTCAATCCAGCGTTAGTTCCACGCGCCGATTGCGCGCCCGGCCTTCGAGCGTGTCGTTCGTATCGATCGGGTCTGAATCTCCGGCACCCCCGGCTGAAAGCCGGCCCGCATTCACGCGATATCTCTCGACGAGCGCCTTCTTCACCGATGCCGAGCGGCGTTGAGAAAGATCCAGGTTGTATTTATGCCCCCCGATGTTGTCGGTGTGACCGGTTATCGTCAGTTTCCAGTCGGGTTTGTCGGCCATGGCCTGTGCAATTTCTTTGAGGACAGGCTCCGACACCGGCCGGATCGTGTCGCTGTTAAAGTCGAAATTGATCCCCCACGTAATCGCTTTTCTGTTCTTTGCAAGTTGCTGTTCAATGGTGGGCTTGTCGCTGGGATAAGTGACGCGAACGAATTGCACCTTGAACGAATCGTCCTGCTTCATGTCTTTGCCCATCATCCACGACAGCATGACAGGCGTACTGGGATCGTCGAGGACGTACGCATCGACGGGCTGGTCGCGGGGGCCGAATTTCCCGCCACTCTCGATTACCTTCATGTTGGCGCGAACATGGATCGCGGG
>DATAUY010000106.1:0-20688 GCA_036268025.1 Candidatus Sulfotelmatobacter sp.
GAAGCTGAAGACGGTCGCCACCAGCATCAATAAACATGAAGTCATGGCGATGCGCCGTTTCGCGGAAGAAGCGTTGGGCGTGGAATTCAAGATGGACGGGCAGATCAATCCGCGGATTGATTGCTCGCAGAGCCCGCTAGCCGTACGACTCACCCCGGAAGAAGTGGTTGCGCTGGACATGGCAGCGCCTAAGGGGAAAAGTGAATATCTCAGGCTTGCGAAGCACGACCTGGAGAGGCCCGCTAATCTTGCTCAGATCGATACGATGTATTTCTGTGGCGGCGGAATGAATTCCTTCGCGATCAATGCATGGGGTGAAATCGGTATTTGTGTCATCTCGCAGCAGGAGACCTTCAGCGTTCGTGGAGCAGATGTAAAGGATGTATGGGAAGGGTCGCTTCTTCAATTGCGAAATCGCAAACGCACGCTAACGACGAAGTGCGTTGAATGCCGTATTCAGTCAATGTGTGGAATGTGTCCCGCGAATGGCGAAATGGAAAACGGCGACAGGGAGAGTCCTGTCGAGTTCCTGTGTCACGTGGCGCACTTGCGGGCCGAAGTCGTTGGCGTATCAGTTCCAGCCCACGGGGACTGCGCCTTTTGCGCAGGTGGCTCTCAATACGAAGAGGTGACAGAGTCGGCGCGAAGGATTGCGAACAACGAAATCGATGTAGAAAGTTGGGCGGCCCCGCAGATATTTCCAATCCTGAACAATTTGAACCATGCGATAAGCGGCTGCGGGAGCTGTGGGGGCCACTAACTCTCTGGAGGTTGGATGGATATCGAACAGAAACGAACGGAAAGCAGGAAGCCGTACGATCGACCGCAGTTGGCAACGGTCAGCCTCCGGCCAGAAGAAGCGGTCTTGGGACACTGCAAGACGTCCAGCGGTGGCGGGATTCAAATTGGGTGCCAGTTTTTCACGTGCAGTTCCGTTGGATCGTAGGGAGCGAGAGTGGTCACTCAAGGTGCGCTGTCCCAAGAATGCGCGAATCTCGGCCTGGGATATAGGAGCGATTTCTGCATTGCCGGCGTATCAGTGAAAATCACTGGCTTGCAGAGTAACGATGCGGCTTTGGTTGCCTCCTTAGAGCCCTTTCAGGATGGGCCCAGACTTTCTGCTATCAGCCTTTACGTTGATTGGGTGACGCGACTCCTGCCTTCCACTCACGACCGGCTCTTTGATTCCGGTACAACCTGGCGGCTGTATGGCGGAGACGGAGAATTCGTTTTTGAGTTCACGGCTCCGCGCTTCGGGCGCGAACCGTACAAGAGGCTGCATGTCGATCTGCTATTTACGCGGGGGATTATACAAATGAGCCGCGAGAGCCTCTTGGCACACGACGGCGCTATCTCTCCGTTGGAGTATCCCCTCGACGAACTCCTTATCATGCACCGCCTCACGCAGGAGAAAGCCATTGAACTCCACGGCTGCGGTATCGTGCGGACGGACGGGGTTGGCAATCTGTTCGTCGGGCATTCCGGGGCGGGGAAGAGTACGACTACGCGCTTATGGACTTCCCGCCAGGACGTTGAAGTCCTGAGCGATGACCGGATTATCTTGCGGCGGGATGACGGACGTCCTACCGCAGTCGGGATAGAACGCCCTCTTCACGCCGGTGGCGCCGCCGGCAAGCCCGGGGTCCTTCGACTTCGTGATTCGTCTGCTTCGCAAACGAATCACTCCGCTCAGGATGACAGAGCAGAGAAGCAGATTCCTCGCTCCGCTCAGGATGACAAGACGAGCGGCATCCGCATGTACGGCACGCCCTGGCATGGCGAGGCCATGTACGCGTCGCCGAACAGCGCTCCTCTGGCCCGGATACTCATTCTCGAGCACGGCCCTGGGAACGTGCTGACGCCGCTTTCTCACAGCCAGGCCGTTGCTGAATTGTTTGCGCGAAGTTTTGTGCCGTTTCACCGGCACGAGTACGTCGATTCTGCGCTGGCATTCCTGGAAGAAGTGGTCGAGGCGGTTCCGGTTTATCACTTTGCCTTCGAGCCTGACCAGCGCGCTGTAGATACCATCCTCAATCTTCATGATTAGCCGCGAGAGCGACTCGAAACTATTCGGACAAATCATTTACGAATTGCTCGGGCAAGGCCTCAGTGCGCGTTTTCAGGCCTGTGGCGCGAGCATGTCTCCCGTAATTCGTGACGGCGAGATTGTCGAGGTTACTCCCGTAATTGTGAGCAAATTACGAAAGGACGATATCGTCTTAGCCAACACTAATACAGGCTTCCGGTTGCACCGGATCGTGTTCGCCGATCACGCGCGCGACGTTTTCATTACGCGCGGCGATTGCGGACAAGAAGACGACCCGGCTCTCCAGGGAGCACAAATTCTCGGCCTGGCCAAGGCCAAGGAAGTGCGGGTGGGACGACGGATGGTTCGAGCAAAGTTTCATAGTGTGAGCGGATGGGCGCTGCGATGTGCAGCGCGGGCGGAGTACCTCGCGGGCAAGCTGGTAAGAAAGTCACGTGGCCGACACGTGACGCGAACAGCCGCAATTCTGGTCCTGTTCGCTTCTTTCCTGTTTGGCGCAGCTTCTCTTAGGGCTCAGGTTACCGTCGATTCAAGCACGTCCGGCTCTGACGAATTAACCGGCGGAGGCACGCTAACAATCGCCCACACCACGGCGGGCACCAACCGCCTGATGCTTGTCGGCGTTTCGATGAACATCAAAAATGGGAATACTGCCAAAGTCAGCGGAGTCAAATGGAACGGGACGGCATTGACGCTGCTCGGCGCGCAAAATGATTCGGGCAATCAGCGCCGCGTCGAGATCTGGCGTCTGCTTGCGCCTGCCACTGGATCGGCGAACGTTGTGGTTACGTTTACCATTCCTTTCTTCACCACGGAGGGTGTCTCTGCTGGAGTCACAACTTTTACGGGAGTAGACCAGACTGTTCCGATGGGTACGTTTACTTCCGCAGATGGGACGAACGGATCGAATTCTCAGCTTGATGTTCCCAGCGTCATCAACGGCATGATTCTTGACACACTGGCCATCGGCGGCAATCAGACAGCTTCGGTGCCGGGCCCCCAGGTGCAGCAGTGGAATCAGGATACCGGCAACACCACGAACACCGATGTTGTGGGAACAGGCAGCGCGCGCACGGGAGCTCCCAGCGTGCCAATTTCAGAAACATTCAGCGGTGCGACGAACTGGTCGCTGGGCGCGGTGTCCATCAATCCGACCAGCGCGGACATAGGCGTCAGCACCAGCGTCAGCGCGGTCGCCTTAGGACAGAACTCGACGTACAACATCACCATCATCAATGACGGCACGTCCGCGGCCAACAACGTTACTCTGACGGACATATACGCGTCGACAGGCCTCTCGCTGGTTTCGGTTACGCCGAGTGCTGGAACCACTTGTACGTCCGGCGCGACGATCAGTTGTACGCTGCCGACTTCCTTCGCAAGCGGGGCGACGGCGACCGTAGCCGTGAAAGTTGCGACAACAGCCGCGGGATTCTATCCAAATACGGCAACCATTACGGATTCCGGCACGCCTCCGGATCCGAATACCGGAAATAATTCTTACGTCGCACTAGCGCCGGTTGTCAGCGTGCTGTGCGGGACGACTGTCCTCACCGCAGGTGGAACTCTTACAGGTGTCGTGAACACCTACTATCCCGGAACGTCCTCGGTTTCAGCCGGGACGTTGTCCATTCCTGTTGGCGCTGCAAATGGCACCGGCACGATCACGACTGGTAGCGAATTGCTCGTCATTCAAATGCAGGATGCGAGCATCAACACATCTGATTCCGTTGCGTATGGAAACGGCAGCACGGGGACCGGTTTCACGACCGTCAATAACGCCGGAAACTACGAATTTGTAACCGCACTAGGCCCGGTCAGCGGTGGTTCCGTGTCGATTCTCGGTGCTGGCGTGGGCGGCGGATTGGTATTCGGATATAACGCGTCGGCGGCATCCACCACAAGTGGACAGAGCACGTATCAGGTTGTGCTGGTGCCGCAGTACTCAACGGCAACACTGGGAGCGGTCACCGCGACGGCGTGGAACGGATCCACAGGTGGAATTCTTGCGCTCGATGTTGCCGGCCAATTGACACTTGGGGGCGCCACAGTATCGGTTAACGGTCTGGGCTTTCGCGGCGGCGCGGGCATGCAGTTGCAAGGCGGTGGCGGCAACAACAGCGACTATTGGGCAACCGCTCCAGCGTCGTATTCCGGCGCTGCAGAGTCCGGGTGGGACGGCGTCAAAGGGGAAGGCGTCGCTGGAACACCCGCATACGTCGAGTCCGGCACCACGCACCTCGCGACCGGCACAAACTATCCGAGCGGCATTGCCGGCACCGACGGAAGCATGGCTCGCGGAGCGCCGGCGAATGCGGGAGGCGGAGGCACGGACGGGGATCCGAGCAACGCGAATCCAGGCGGCAACGATGAAAATGCCGGCGGCGGCGGCGGTGCCAATGGTGGCGCTGGCGGCTACGGCGGCGACTCCTGGAATACGAACTTCAGTGACGGCGGCCAGGGTGCTTCCGTATTTCCCGCAACTATCGATCGCATCACGATGGGCGGCGGAGGAGGTTCGGGATCGCGCAACAACTCCGATGGCGACAATCAGGCCAGCAGCGGCGCGGAGGGCGGTGGAATTGTTTTCATTCGCGCCTTTAGCTTCAGCGGGACCGCAACCATAACGGCCAATGGAGCAAGTGCTTACAACTCAACCGCGAACGATGCGGGTGGCGCAGGCGGCGCAGGCGGAACGATCATTATGCTCGCGGCGAACGGCGGCGAAAACGGGCTGACGCTGCAAGCCAAAGGCGGCAGCGGCGGCAATGCCTGGCAATCGCAGGCATACAGTCTGGCCGATCGTCACGGTCCCGGAGGTGGCGGAGGCGGTGGAGTGATCTTTGTTTCCGGTACTCCGAGTAGCTCCAGTGTGACCGGCGGAGCAAACGGACTTACGTTGACCCCCGGCGTCGCGTACGGGGCCACGCCCGGCAGTTCGGGAACAAGCACGACTACCGCGACCCTGGCGCAGGTCACCGGGCTTCAATCCGCGGAGGTCTGCACGCGCCTGCCAGACTTTGCCATCGCCAAGAGTCATGGTGGCGGCACACTTACCCGCGGCGGCACGGCCGCCTACACGTTGCAAGTCACGAATATAAACACGACCGCGAGCGTCGGGCTGGTCACAATCAACGATACCGTTCCATTGGGAATCACTCCCACAAGCGCGAGCGGTACGGGATGGACTTGTTCGGTTTCAGGGCAGACCATCAGTTGCACCCGTTCCGATTCCTTAGCCGGAGGAGCGACCTTTCCGCTGATCACGGTCAACGTCAACGTGGCCCAGTCGGCGCCAGCTACGATAACGAATGTCGGGGCTGTCAGCGGCGGGGGTGATGTCAGTCCCATGAACGATATTGGAACCGACATTGCAACGGTGGGTTCGACCGCCGATATGGCCGTGACCGACGCCGATTCACCGGATCCGGTCGCGGCAGGCGCGAACATTACTTACACGCAGATTGTTACGAACAATGGCCCCAGCGCCGCAGACAATGCGACTGTTGTCTCGCCGGTTCCGGCCAACACGACATTCTTCTCAATGACTCCTCCTTCCGGATGGAGTTGTCAAACCCCGGCCGTAGGAAGCACTGGCAATGTTGTGTGCACGAACGCCAACATGGCCGGAGGAACGTCAGGCACTTTCACGATGGTCGTGAAGGTCAATACTGGCGTTACAAATGGAACTGTCATCACTGACACGGTTTCCGTATCTTCTTCGGCGACCGATCCCACTTCGGGGAACAACAGCGCCACAACTACGACGATCGTCGGGACCAGCGGCCCGAATCTTTCTGTCACGAATGCTGCGTCGCCCGACCCCGTGCAGGCCGGCAACAACATCACGTACACGCAAGTCGTCACCAATACCGGATCGTCAGCCATCACAAATGGCACCCTGACAGAAGCGACTCCCGGCAACACAACTTTCGTTTCAATCACCCCTCCGACTGGATGGACTTGCACCGGATTTCCGGGAACTCCCTGTAAGGCAACATCTGTGGCGGCTGGCGTTTCGGGAACATTCACCCTCGTCTACAAGGTGACTGCGGGAACAGCCGCCGGAACGGTCATCACCGACACTGCTACCGTGAACGCTACGAATCAATCGTTTGGAGCGAACTCCGCGATTGCAACCGATGTAGTGGCAACGGCCACGCAAGCCGATTTGGCGTTGAGCACCGTCGCTACACCATCTCCGGTGCTCGCAGGCAATGACATCACCTACACGCAGACGGTCAAAAACAACGGGCCGGCCGCGGCCGCGGGCGCGACATTCACCGAAGTAACTCCCACGAATACGACGTTCCAATCGATCTCCGCGCCCGCGGGGTGGACCTGCACCGCCCCGGCGATTGGAGCGACAGGAACTATTACGTGCAGCGACCCGAGTTTGGCTTCGGGCGCATCGGCAAACATCCTGGTGGTAGTGAAGGTCCCTTCGACCGTGACCGCGAGTTCAATCACTGCGGCGTCCTCGGTGTCGGCGACAACCACCGATCCGCTGTCGTCCAATAACAGCACAAGTATCGTTACCAGCGTGACCGTGTCCTGTGATCTCACGGTGACCAATAGTGGCGTTCCAAGCCCGGTTGCCGCAGGATCCGACATCACCTACACGCAGACAATCACAAATAACGGGCCGGCGAATTGCAGCACGGGGACCTTTAAGGAGGCAACGCCTGCGAACACGACATTTATCTCAGTCGGCGCCGTAACTGCCGGCGGTGGAACATGGAATTGCCCGAACTCTGCGCCGGTGTCCTGCACAAACATCACTGTCGCGCCCGGTTCGACTGGTACGATTACGGCCGTCTACAAGGTCAACGCAGGCGTGGCGGCGGGAACCATCATCAGCGACACCGACATCGGTGCGAGTGCGACCCGAGACAGCAATACTCTCGATAACTCCGCGACCGTGAACATCGCGGTTGCCTCAGGTACCCAGGCTGACGTGAGTGTCACAAACTCGGCGTCGCCCAATCCGGTGACCGCCGGCAGCAATATCACCTATACGCAAACCGTGACGAACGCCGGTCCGGCCACGGCAAATGCTCCGCTGCTCAGCGAAACGTTGCCCGTAAATACGACCGCGGTCTCTTTGACTGGCCCAGCAGGATGGAGCTGTGTCCTGGCCACTTTGAAGTGTACGGACACCACGACAATGGCTGCTGGTTCAGCCAGCTTCAGCTTTGTCGTGAAAGTCAACACCAACGTAGCGGTCGGTACAACGATTACCGACACGGCTTCTGTCGCGTCAACGACCAGCGATCCGAATAGTGGAAACAACAGCGCGACGGCAAGCGTTCAGGTCGGCAACACTGCCAATCTTTCGATAACGAACACGCCAGGTCCCGTTCCGGTGGAGGCGGGAAACGACATCACGTACACGCAGCTCGTGAGCAATGCCGGCCCGAGCGATGCCGCCAATGTGAGCCTGGTCGACACGCTGCCCGCGAATACTACGGCTGTTTCCCTTACTGGTCCCGCGGGTTGGGTTTGTACTCTCGCCACGCTAACCTGCACGGACTCGAGCCTTGCATCCGGAGGCTCGGGAACGATCACATTTACCGTGAAAGTGAATGCCGGTACGGCGTCGGGCACGGCGATCAACCAGACGGCAACCGTCACCACGACAACGACTGATTCAAACTCTGCGAACAACACGGCGACCGCATCGGACGTCGTTGCGACGAACATTCAGGCAGACCTGGTTGTAACGAATGTCGCATCGCCGACTTCAGTTTCACCAGACGGCAACGTAACCTACACACAGCAAGTCACGAACAAGGGCCCCGCGGCTGCGACGGGTGCGAGCTTCACGGAGACAACTCCGCCGAATACGACGTTCCAGTCCATCACGATCCCGACTGGATGGACTTGCCCAACTAAGCCTTCGGTCGGCGGCACGGGCACAATCACGTGTAACGATGGCGCCAATTTGGGATCGGGATCGAACGCCAGCTTCACCGTTGTACTGCAGGTGAACTCCGGTACGCCCTCGGGAACCAGCATCACCGATACGGCGACCGCAACCGCCACGAACCTAGTCCCGGGACTCACAAGCAACACTGCGAGCGCCACAGTGCTGGTCGCCAGTTCTTCCAGCGCCGATGTGGCCATCGTGAAGACGGCCACACCAAATCCGGTCACAGAAGGGACTCCGCTTGTATACACGTTGACCGTGACCAACAATGGCCCTGCATCCGCGACCACCGTCACGGTCCAGGACACTCTTCCATCTACCGTGACCTATCTTCCTCCCAGCACGTCGACGCAGGGAACTTGTTCGGAGGCGGGAGGCGTCGTTACCTGCCAAATTGGAACAATGGCCAATGGGGCCACGGTGACCGTGACGATTCTCACTCAACCCGGGCAGCCCGGCATGATCTCGAATACAGCCACGGTCACGGCTGACCAGACCGATCCGAATCCGAGCAATAATTCCTCGACTTGGATTGAAACCGTGGTGGCACCCACGCTGGTCACTCTCAAATCGTTTTCGGCCCACTTCGGAGTGGACAAGAACGGCGCGAACCGTGCCGTCTTGATCTGGAAGACGAGCGGCGAATCCCACAATCTCGGCTTCAATGTCTATCGCGAGCAAGACGGAAACAAAGTCCGCATGAATCCCTCCCCCATCGCTGGATCGGCACTGCTCATGAGCGGCGCACTGTCACGCCACGCGGGCCGAAGCTACGCATGGATCGATCCTTCCGCGCCGATTGCCGGAGGCTCGTACTGGCTCGAAGACATTGATGTGAACGGCACTCGCACGATGCACGGTCCAGTTTCGGCGACTGCCGGTTCGCTCGCAGACAGCGATGTTCCTGCATCTCAGGCACGCATGTTGAGCCAGTTGAATCAGGCACAGCCGCCCGCTTCAGGCAGCCAGGAAAGCCACATAGTTGAGGCCCTGCCGGTTGCAGTCGTTGCAAGACCCTCGCAGATTCAGAAGCAGTTTGAACTGGCGGCGCGTCGGGCGCTCAAAATTTATGTTCGTCACGAAGGCTGGTATCGCATCACGCAGCCGGAACTTGCGAAGGCCGGCCTGAATCCCTCGGTCGATCCCGCGTCGCTGCATCTTTATGCCGAGGCCATCGAACAGCCTATGCGGATTACGGGCGCAGCGGCTGGACCGGGCGGTTTCGGTGCGCAAGCGGCGATTAACTTCTATGGGACCGGCATTGATACCGTTTTCTCGGGAACCCGAGTCTACTGGCTTGTCTCCGAACCGAACGCTGGGGAGCGCATCCCGCAGTTGCCCGTTTCTCGCGGATCGAACCCGCCGCCTGCCAGCTATCCCGCGGTGGTGCAGTTGCAGCAGCACACCATCTACTTTGCAGCTTTGTTGACCAGGAATGGCCAGAACTTCTTTGGCGCACTGGTGTCGCCGACGCCCGTTGATCAGGTACTTGCGCTGCCGAATCTCGACACCGCTTCATCGCAGATTGCGCATCTGGAACTTTCTCTTCAGGGCGTAATCGTCGGTTTCCCGCATGATGTTACAGTCACGCTCAATGGAACGGCGCTTGGCGACGTGAGCTTCACCGGCCAGGACCAGGGTACGTTCAGCATAGACATTCCGGCTGGAGTGCTCCTCTCAGGCAACAACACCGTCACGCTTACCGCCCAGAATGGCGACTACGATACGAGTCTGGTTGACTTTGTTCGCATCTCGTATCCAAATTTCTATATCGCGGATTCAGATCAATTGAAGTTCATTGGGCGGGCAGGCGATGAAGTGGACGTGAGCGGCTTCGCCAGCGCGCCGACGGTCCTCGATATCACCGATCCGAGTCGCCCTGTGCAACTCACGCCGCGCGTAAGCTCCAGCAACGGCAATTACACGGCCAGCATCCAGGTGCCTTTTGTCACAACCAGCCGGACGGCGCGGGACAAGCACACGCTCATTGCAGTGGCGAATGATCGCATTACGGATGCGGCAGGAGTGTGGCCAAATCATCCCTCGCATTGGCATGCCGCGCAGTCCGGCGCTGACATCGCCATGGTTACCCACGGAGACTTTGCCGATGCTCTTGCGCCGCTCGTCCAGGCGCACCGGACGGAAGGCAAGACTTCCGCCGTAATCCCGGTGATCGATCTGTATGACGAGTTCAACTTTGGCGAGCGCAGCCCCTGGGCAATCAAGCGATTCCTCGAAACCGCGAAACAGAACTGGAAGACGCCGCCTTCCTATCTGCTGCTGAACGGGCGAGCCTCGCTCGATCCAAGAAATTACCTTGGCTTTGGAAATCTGGACCTGGTTCCAACGCGCATTGAGCCGAGCTCGAGTCTGATGACCGCTTCCGACGACTGGTTCTCGGACTTTGCTCACAACGGCATGCCCACCATAGCGACCGGGCGTTTGCCAGTCAGCACTCTCGATGAAGCAATCACCGTAATCGGAAAGATCGTCGCCTATGAGGGGCAGGCAACAAACGGCCCCTGGACGGCGAACGTCTTGATGGTTGCCGATGTGAGCGACACTGAGAACTTTGCTCAGGACAGCCAGACAGTGCAGACGCGATTGCCGCAAAACATGCAGATTACGGACGTTTTCACTGACACCGTAGGTACAACGGCGGCCAGAGGCGACATCGTCAATGCCATCAACTCCGGTCAAGTGCTGGTGAACTATCTCGGTCACGGCTCGGAAGAGCAGTGGTCGGGCTCCGACATCTTCGATGAGAATACGGTCCCGTCTCTCACGAATGGATCGCAGCTTCCGGTCTTCTTGATCATGGATTGCCTGAACGGCTTCTTCCAGGATGTCTACGCTCAGCCGCTCGGCGTGACGCTCATGGTTGCTCCGAATGGAGGTGCCGCAGCCGTGCTGGCGTCAAGCGGGCTGAACCAGCCCGCGCCTCAGACGATGCTGGATGCCCTCGTTCTCCAGAATGCCCTGAGCGCGCAGATGACGACACTTGGCGAATCGGTCGTGAAAGCGAAATCAAAGATCGTTGACCCCGACGTGCGCCGTACGTTCATTCTGTTCGGAGATCCGGCGATGCAGATGAAGCAGAATGCTGTGTCGCCGCAAGCGCACTGAGGATTGCTCCCGGGGTTTTATTTACGATACTGCCGCTTCAGCCACCTTCGGTGCGCCGGCCAGCCTTCTTAATGGCTCAACCAAAGCTCGCATGACGTTGCCGAAGCCGGCGAAATCGAGAGATTGAGCCCCATCCGACAGCGCCCGCTCGGGGCACGGATGCACCTCGATGATCAATCCGTCGGCCCCGACCGCAACCGCCGCACGCGAGCAGGCTGCAATCAGGCTCTGTTTGCCCGTTCCGTGCGAGGGGTCGGCGATTACCGGCAAGTGTGAAAGATCGCGTGCCAGCGCAACGGCAGCGAGATCGAACGTATTTCGCATTTCTGTTTCAAATGTTTTGATTCCGCGCTCGCAGAGAACCACCTGCTGATTTCCCCCGGAGAGCAGATATTCAGCCGCGAGCAGCCATTCCTTGACCGTGGCTGACGGGCCCCGTTTCAGCAAGATCGGCTTTTTGACCGTAGCTAGACGCCGCAGCAAAGCGAAGTTCTGCATGTTGCGCGCTCCCACTTGCAGCATATCGGCGTACTCGCAGATCAAATCAACGTCTTCCGTGCTCATCACTTCCGTGACGATGGGCAAGCCAGTTTCTTCTTTAGCGTCTCTCAAAATCTTGAGCGCCTCGATGCCCAATCCCTGGAAGTCATAAGGCGAGGTACGGGGTTTATATGCGCCGCCGCGCAACATTGAGGCCCCGGCACGTTTCACCGCATACGCAGTGTCGAAGAGTTGTTCGCGCGACTCCACGGAGCACGGCCCCGCAATGACGACCACATCGGGGCCACCGATCGAAACGCCGTCGATCCTCACAATCGTGCGCTCTGGCTTCACCTGCTTGCTGACCAGCTTGAACGGCTGTGCGATTGCGACTACATTGTCCACGCCGGGCGCGACCTGAAGCGCCTCAATCTCGTGACGGCGGCCGCTCCCCACCGCAGCTACGATCGTGCGCTCAGTACCGCGAGTGACGTGAGGCTGATATCCTGCCTCGCGGATGCGATCGATAATATGGTTGATCTCCTGCTCAGTGGCCTTCTCCGACATGTTGACGATCATTGGCGTTTCCCCTTCGCGATTCTAAAAACAAAAGCCGCGATCCGTGGATCGCGGCTTGCGGTTCAAACTTGGTGTTCAGGTGGCTCTCAGTGGCCCATCCTCGCTCCAAGCTGCGCCGCAGCCGCTACCCAGGTAAATCGGTAGGAACCGCCGAATGGCGTTGCTGGAGTAAATCGTGTCATGGCATCTTCACGCTACAGTCCGCTGAGGTGCTCAGCGAACCGGTTATTGCAGAGAGCTGGCAACACTGGAGAACGCATTGTTCGCGTTCGAACCGATCAGCCGAACCGTTCCGACGACCAGAACCAGAATGACTGCCAACATGACTGCGTATTCAGCGATGTCTTGGCCCGCATCTTCCGACCAAAGCTTGCGAATCAGTGTGGACATGCTCTCCTCCATGCGGCTGTCAGTTCCTGAGAGGGAAGAACTGAGATTGGAACCTAGTGGACACATGATGCACGCGGCTCCGTGTGATTGTCAAATGCACTTTGTGATTTTTCGCTGTGGAATTCTAATGCTCTGAACCCGGCGCTGGTTGCGGGTTTTCCGCAGCCCTTGCCGCGGGCGGCTGGATCAGTAAATCCTGCGCGGAGTGCTGCGCAATCTGCAGAACGCGATTTGGTAGAAGACCCAGATAGAGCGTCGCGGCTATGCTCAACGTTAGAGCGGTCGCCACTCCGAACGAGATCGGCGCCACAGGGACCTCCTTGCGCGCTTCCCGCATGTACATCACTACGATGATGCGCAAATAGTAGTACGCGCCGATCGCGCTATTCACCACGCCAATCAATGTCAGCCAGATCAAATTCGCCCGCAAAGCGGCGCTGAATACATAAAACTTGGCGAAGAAGCCGCCCGTTACGGGAATGCCGATCAGCGAGAGCAGAAAGATGGTCAGCGACGCTGCGAGAATTGGCGACGAGCGGCCCAGCCCTGCATAATCTTCCAGCGTGACATAACGCTCGCCTGCATTGGCAAAGTGGCTAACTACGGCAAACGCTCCGACGTTCATCGCCGCGTACGCGGCCGTATAGAACATCGCCGCAGAGATTCCAATCGGCGAATCGGCCGGAGATGTCATGGCGAATGCCATGAGCAAATAACCCGCGTGCGCGATAGAAGAATAGGCGAGCATCCGCTTCACGTTGGTCTGCACGAGCGCGCTCACATTGCCCAAAGTCATAGACAAGGCCGCAGCGATCCACAGGAACCAGAAACTCCCCGGCGCATTGATCGAGAACACGACGCGCAACAAGACGGCGAATGCCGCAGCTTTCGGCGCTGTCGACATGAATCCGACAATCGGCGCAGGTGCTCCTTCGTAAACGTCGGGCGTCCAGACATGGAATGGCGCCGCGGCCACTTTAAATCCGAGGCCAACGAACATGAGCGCCATTGCGGCGTAGACCAGCAGTTCGGCCGGGGCAGATTGCAACTTTTGCGCGATTACATCGATATTAGTCGAGCCAGTTGCACCGAACATCAACGCCACGCCATAGAGGAAGAATGCGGTGGCGAACGAACCAAGCAGGAAGTATTTCAGCGAAGATTCGGTGCTCGAAGCCTCGTTACGGCGGAATCCGGCCAGGATATAGGTTGAAATCGACGAAATCTCGAGCCCGATGAAAATCATGACTAATTCGATCGCCGATGACATGAGCGCCATGCCCACGACGCCGAAAAGAATGAGCGCATAATATTCGCCGGCGCGAATGCGCTGCGTCGCCATGTATTCGAACGAACTGAGAATCACGACGGCCGCAATGACTATGACGAGAAACGTAAAAAAAATGCTGAAGCTGTCCACCCGGACCGTGTTCGAAAACGCCAGTCCCGGGTACTGCGCCGCGTACCAGGTTGAAAGCAAAGCGACGACAGTTCCGGCAAAAGCAATCAGGCCGAGAGTTTTCTGGCTCTTCTCTTCGTCCACCAGCGGATCAAGCACCATCACCACGATGCCGAATGCAGACAAGATGAGTTCAGGAAGAATTCGAACATAATCCACTCCCTGAGGAATGGTTTGCATCTGGGCAAGAAAAGTGGTCATTGTGCCGCCACCTTGCTCGCCATTTGCACGAATGGGCTCAGCGCGGACGTCACTGCCGGATCGATCGCAGCGAGCCACAGAATGGGCGCAACGCCCATCACCAGGGCAACGACTGCACATGGCCAGACGGCAGCCTTCTCGAATCCAAGCATATCGGCCATGCCATTGTTCACGGGATGCGTGACCTTCCCGTAAAAGACTCTCTGGAACATCCAGAGCAGATAGCATGCGCTCCAGATCACACCGGTTGCGGCGAGAATTCCGTAAATCGGCCTCGCCTGAAATGCGCCGCTTAGCACCAGAAATTCGCCGATAAAGCCATTCAACAAAGGCAGCCCGACCGAGGCGAGCACAATCACAAGATAAGACGTGGCATAAACCGGCATCGGGGCGGCGAGCCCACCGAATTCGGAAATTTCGTACGTATGCCGCCGCTCGTGAATAATTCCCGCCAGCATGAAGAGCGCGCCGGTCGAAATTCCGTGGGCCAGCATCACGAACATTGCGCCATTCAATCCCGCTTGTGTGAAGCTGAAAATTCCCAGTACGACAAATCCCAGATGGCTGACCGAAGAGTAGGCGATCAGCTTCTTCATGTTCGGCTGCACCATCGCCACCAGCGCGCCGTAAATGATGCCGATCAGCGCAAGGATGATGATCCAGTTCGCGTTGCTGCGCGCCTGTTGGGGAAATAGTCCGAGGTTGAAGCGCAGCATTCCGTAGGTTCCCATCTTCAGCAGAACACCGGCAAGTAGTACGGATCCGGCTGTTGGCGCTTCGACGTGCGCGTCCGGCAACCACGTGTGAAAGGGGAACAGGGGCACTTTGACCGCGAATGCGATGAAGAACCCAAGAAACAGCCACTGTGCTGCGGCAGGGAAACTCGGGACCGAGTTGATATGCTCGCGGAGATATACGAAATCAAAGCTTCCCGTCTGCGCATAGAGCCATAGGATTGCGGCCAGCATGAAGACTGACGCGATCATCGTGTACATGAAGAATTTCACAGCGGCGTAGATCTTGCGTTCGTGCCCATAGATACCGATTAGCAGCGCCATCGGAATCAGCGTTGCTTCCCAGAAGAAATAGAAGAGGAATAGATCGAGCGCGATGAAGACGCCGATGAGCGCCGTCTCGAGAACCAGAAGCAGAATGAAGAATTCCTTGACCCGGTCGTGCACCGACTTCCACGAGATCAACACGCACAGCGGCGTGAGGAATGTCGTCAGCACGATCAGCCACAGCGAAATGCCATCGATGCCGATGTGGTAGTGAATATTCGGAGTCGAGATCCACTGCCGATCGACTTCAAACTGGAAGCCTGTCTGCCCCCGATGAAAATGCGCCGGCAGATGAAGCGAGAGGAGAAATGTTAAAAGTGAGACGCCCAGCGAAAACCAGCGGATCTCGCGGTCGCGCCGTGGAAGCGCCGTGAGCAGCAAGGCCCCGGCCAATGGCGCAAACGTCACCAGCGACAAAATGTATGGGCTGAGATGGTCGGTATTCATCCCCTCACCCCAAGCCAGACCATGTAAGCGATAATGACGGCAGCGCCGGCAGCAATCCATCCAGCATAGGAGCGCAGGTTGCCCGACTGCATGTGGCGTACTTCATCGGAAACATGGCGCGCGCCGTCGGCTGCGTTGTTCACCGTGTCGTCGATGATTTTGCGGTCTACCCCTTGCCACAGGATTGCCGTCGAACCATCCACCAGCGGCTTCACGAATAGCTTGGCATACAACTCGTCGACATAATATTTGTTTACGACGGCGTTATAAAAGCTGCCAAGTGAATCGGCAATCTTCTGCGGCAGGTATGGTTTGCTGACGTACAGTACGTAAGCGAGGATCAAACCGGCGAACGAGAAGAGGACCGAAATTCCCATCAGCAGCCATTCCGTGTTCCCCGGTTCAGCGATTGCCTTCGGAAATTCTGGTCCGAACACGGGTTCCAGGAAGTGCTCAAACCCGTTGTGAATGCCGACGAGGCCGCCGACCAGCGACAGCAGAGCCAGGATAACGAGAGGTATGAGCATAACTTTCGGGCTCTCGTGAGGCTCGCCGTGTCCATGATCTTCGTCTCCATGATTTCCGGCGCCATGCGCCGCATGGGCCTGCCCATGATCGTCAACCTGAATGCCTTTGTAGTCGCCCCAAAACGTCATGAACAGAAGGCGGAACATATAAAAAGATGTCAAAAACGCAGTGATCGCGCCGATCACCCAATAGGCAGGGTTCGCTTCGTATGCTTTCCACAGAATCTCGTCCTTGCTCCAAAAGCCTGCCAGTGGCGGGATTCCGGCAATCGCAGCGGTAGCGATCAGCATAGTAACGAAGGTCACCGGGATGTAAGTCTTGAGGCCGCCCATCTTGCGCATATCCTGCTCGCCGCCGACAGCGTGAATTACTGAGCCTGCCCCAAGGAAGAGAAGACCCTTGAAGAACGCATGCGTCATCAGGTGAAAGATTCCCGCCGAGAACGCTCCCACTCCGCAAGCCAGGAACATGTATCCGAGCTGCGAGACAGTCGAGTAGGCGAGGACTTTTTTGATGTCAGTTTGGGTGATTCCGATTGTCGCAGCGAAGATCGCCGTCAGCGTGCCGATGATGGCGACAACGGTCAACGCGATCGGGGCGCGCTCAAAAATCACATGCGAGCGCGACACCATGTAGACCCCAGCGGTAACCATTGTCGCGGCGTGGATCAGCGCTGACACCGGCGTTGGACCCTCCATCGCGTCGGGAAGCCAAACATACAGTGGGATTTGCGCCGACTTGCCGCAAGCGCCGATCATCAGCAGAATGCCGATTGAGGTCAGTAGCCCGGCGCCTGCGTTCTCAGCCGCCAGCGGCTTGACCTTATCGAACACTTCTGTGAAATTCAGCGAACCGAAATGCTGAATGATGAGAAACAGTCCGATCAGGAATCCGAAATCGCCGATGCGATTGACGATGAATGCTTTCTTTCCCGCCGATGCCGCCGAATCCTTAGTGAACCAGAACCCGATCAGAAGGTAAGAAGCGAGACCTACGCCCTCCCATCCAACGAACATCAGCAGGTAGTTGTTGGCGAGGATCAGGTTCAGCATGAAGAACAGGAACAGGTTCAGGTAGGTGAAGAACCGGTAGTAGCTGGGATCGTCCCACATGTAGCCGACGGAATAAATGTGGATGAGGAGGCCGACGCCGGTAACGACGAGCAGCATGACCAGCGAAAGCTGATCGAGATAGAACGCGAAATCGGCGGAAAAGCTGCCTGAGCGAAGCCAGTGCGCAAAATATTCCTGATAGGGAAGTGCGAGCGATGAAAATCGAAATGCAACTAGCAATGCCCAGGCGAACGCTGATGCGGAAAAGAAAAGTCCGACCGTGGTGACCGCCGTACGCGACGACTTCTTCCCGAAGAATCCGTTGATCGCCGCGCCTGCCAGCGGCAGCACAGGAATAAGCCAGAGATTGAGGTTCGGGTTCATAGTTTGAGCCGCTTTATAACTTAAGCAGGTTCACCTGGTCGACGTTGAGCGTTTCACGCGTGCGGTAGACTGCGATGATGATCGCCAGGCCAACCGCGGCTTCGGCGGCGGCCACTACCATCACGAAGAAGACGAAGACCTGCCCGGCGAGCACATGCCAGTGCGCGGCGAACGCCACGAACGAAAGATTCACGCCGTTGAGCATCAGTTCAATCGACATAAAGATCGTGATGATGTTGCGCTTGATGAGAAATCCTGTAACGCCGCAAGCGAACAGGATTCCGCTCAACACGAGATAGTACGAAAGCGGGACCATCAGTCTGTCACCCTCCTTTGAGGCCCGCCGCTCGGTCCAGTCGGCTTGCTTGCGAGAACGACCGCACCCATGATGGCGATCAAAATCAAAATTGAAGTAACTTCAAACGGCAGCAGGAATTCATGAAACAGCAGCATGCCGATCGTCTGAGGGGCACCAGGCAATGCGCCCGCGGGAACCGCCTCGGTTCCCGAATGCCGCAGCACAACCCACGCCAGCAGCAGACTTCCCAGCAGCATTCCCGGAACGCCAAACAATATTGCGACGCGGCTGCCCTTGGTCTTTTCTTCTTCCCCGGCGTTCAGCAGCATGATGGTGAAAACGAATAGCACCATGATCGCGCCCGCATAGACGATGACCTGCACGGCCGCGACGAACTCCGCGCCCAGCAGCAGATATTCCCCGGCGAGCGCAGCCATCACTGCGATCAGCGACAACGCGCTGTTGATCGGATGCCGTTGCACAAGCAGGTTTACAGCCCCGCCGACGCAGACAGCTCCGAACGCCAGAAACAGTATGAGATGAACACTAATCATTGAGACCCAGCTGTAAGTGGCCAGTGGTCACTAGTCACTGACCACCGACCACTGGCCACGGCTCTTTCTCACCACGCCACTGCGATAGCCGTGCCGATCAGATTCACCAGCGCCAGCGGCAGCAGGAACTTCCATCCGAAAGCCATCAATTGGTCATAGCGGAAGCGCGGCAACGTCCCGCGCACCCAGATATAAATAAAGAGGAACACGAAGATCTTTGCGGCGAACCAGAATATCGGTAGCAATGACTGCAAGATCGGAGGCCCGAACAGGGGCCCATGCCATCCGCCGAAAAACAGCAGCGTCGCCAGGCACGCGACGGTGATCATGTTCGCGTATTCGGCCATGAAGAACATGGCGAATTTCATCGAGCTGTATTCGGTGTGATATCCGGCAACCAGTTCCGTCTCGGCTTCCGGCAGATCGAACGGAATACGGTTCGTCTCCGCATACGCAGCCATCAGGTAACAAAAAAATCCGATGAACTGCGGAAAGATATTCCAGCGCGGGATAAATCCCCAGAAATGCCCGCCCTGCGCGTTGACGATGTCCCGCAAGCTGAAACTACCCGACATAATCAATACGCCCACCAGCGAGAGCCCAAGCGAAATCTCGTAGCTGACCATCTGCGCGCTGGCGCGCAGTCCGCCCAGCAGCGAATATTTGTTGTTCGAAGACCATCCGGCCAGCGCCACGCCGTACACGCCGACTGAAGTGATCCCGAGAATCATCAGCAGGCCGATATTCACATCGGTGATCTGCAGCGGAAAGCTATATCCGCCGATCGTAATCGAGTTGCCGAACGGAATCACGGCAATCGATGTCAACGCGAAGATCACAGCGATTAGCGGCGCCGCGATGTAAAGAGGCTTGTAGACGTGCGGAGGCGTGAGGTCTTCTTTGAACAGAAACTTGATTCCATCCGCTGCCGGCTGTAGCAACCCGAACGGCCCGACGCGCGTGGGACCCCAGCGGTTCTGCATATGGCCTACCACTTTGCGCTCGAGCCAGACGGTGTACGCGACCGCGGTCAACAGTACGAACAGCACCAGAGCCGACTTGATGACCGATGCGAGGATGTAGATCCAGATTGGCAAACGCTTTTTCTTCCTTGAAATTCTTTGTGAAACTTAGTCGGCTGCGACTTCTGTAGGTTTGACTTCATGACTTTCCATCACGGATTTGAGGGCCCGCGAGTAGCGTCCCAGCGTGCCGGATGTAAAGAGGCTATCGTTTGCAGGCAAAATTGATTCCGGTTTGTGCGCCGCACCCGGTCCGCTCTTGCTGAGCGACGTGTGCTCGCTGTTTCCGGCAAGAAGATTCATTCGCGAGACGTCATACCCCGGCACCAGCCGCTGGATCTCATCGAGAATCGCCATCGGATCAAGCGGGCTGAGCTTCGGTTCCAATCCCTGCATCTCGAGCCAGACCGAATGGCGATCCGCTTCGCCGGATTGCGCGCCGCGGCTCTGGCCCATGTCCGCGCGGACCCCGCCGCCAAATGGGACGAGCTTGTGAACGTCCGCTCCCATCGCGTTGGCAATGCGAACGATCATTTCGAAGTCGCTCTTCGTCCCTGAAATCTCCCCGGCTTTCTTCACAAGCTGAACATCGCCGCACGTATTCGTGACGGTTCCTTCTTTTTCGTATGCGTTCGCTGCGGGCAGCACCACGTCCGCCATAATCGCCGTTTCGGTAAGAAACATGTCCTGCACAACGACGAAACTCTTGGAGAACGCGAACGGATCGATGTTCAAGCGCCCGATCGGATTCGATCCCACGACAAAGAGTGCCTTCAGCTTTCCGCTCTTTCCCGCCTCCACCATGCCGGAGAGATCGAGTCCCGCCGTCTGCGGAATTCCCCCCCATTCCTGGTGGAACGTGTTGTTGCCGGAAATCGCGTGATATCCGGGCAGCAAGTCGGGATACAAACCCATATCGGCCGCGCCTCGTGAGTTCGAATAATCCCCGAGGTAAACCAGCTTTGCGCCCGAAATATTCGAAGCGAACGAGACCATGCTCGCGATATCACCGCCGCGAATCTCCGAGCCAAAAATGACGACGAGATTCTGCTCGCCGCGCAGCTTGTCGCGCAGTTCGTGTAGCGACGGACCCATTGGTCCATCCAGCGCAGAATCGTTCCCCGCGAGAAA